>NZ_BAAIFY010000018.1:0-97392 GCF_054653575.1 Nocardioides pyridinolyticus
GTGAAGCGGTCGACCGATACCGACGAGTAACCGCAAGTGTCGCGATCCGGGCGAATATGTGCGGGATGCGACGGGACTTGCGTTGTGGTCTGGATCACGCATCTCCGCACCTCTACTGTCCGTCCCCGTCGGTGCGGAACCACCTGGTCTGCACCGCCTTCGGTGCGGACCCCTCGTTCGGCGCCACGTGACAAAGGAGTTCGATATGGCGGACAAGTTGAAGCAGACGGTCCCGCTGGCCGTCGTGTTTGGTGTTCTCGCAGGGGTTTGGATCGAGATCGCTCTCAACTTCACGTTCCACTGGAACAGCAATGGCGATCTCGGCAATGGCCTGGGACTGCCGGCGAATCTGCATTTGGTGGCGCCCGCGGCCTTCATCACCTGGGGGCTCGTCTTCGCCGCCGGAGCCGACTTGAGCGCGGTCGTGAAGGTGGCTGTGTCGTCGGTGATCGGAGCAGTGGCGGCCTTGGTTCTGATGGCACTGGGTTCCATGACGGCCGAGCTCCCAGACTTCTGGGGGATCGCCCTGTGGGTGGGCGTGCTGGGCTTCGGTGCTGTGGTCCTGTCAGTCTTCGAGTGGTATTACGCGCCGGCGGCGTTGGGGGCCTTCGCGGCTGTCGTCTTTTGGTGGATGGCGACGGGGCTGGACGGTTGGGCCGACAACGGGGGCGGTGTCGGCAGCGGCTTGAAGTCGCTGGCTGACCCGACCACGGCCGGGACGGGTGCATTCGGCGGCGTTCTGTCGACACCGTATGTCTGGGTGTGGGTTACCTGCGGCGTGTCGTTGCTGGCGGGGTGCGTCCTCGCGTACGTGACTGTCGTTCTGTCGGCTGCGCTCGGGGGCCGCGCTGGCAAAGAGGCCCCACGTGAGAGTGCGTACCTCTGAATCTCGCCCGGTCTGGACCAAGAGAAACACTGGAGCCTGAATAGTGTCAGTGGTCGAAGCACCATCCATGCGAGTCACAGCAGGTCAACGGACCGGCCTCCATGTGGCCGGCCGTTGGCTCTCGCCAGCGGGTTGCGACACCTTCGAGGTGAGGGACCCGGCGTCGGGGCGAGCGGTGGCCGAGGTCGTTGACGCCACGCCCTCGCACGCACTCCCGGCGTTGGACGCAGCAGCCGAGGCACAGTCCTCATGGGCGCGCATGCCTCCGCGGACTCGCTCGGAGGTGCTCCGCAACGCGTTCGACCTCGTACTCAAGTACGGCGACGATCTGGCCGCGACGATCACCCTGGAGATGGGAAAGTCGCTGCCCGAGGCCCACGCGGAGGTCGCGTATGCCGCTGAGTTCCTGCCGGAAGGCACCGCGGATCTGGTCCGCCGGGTTCCGGTCGGGCCGTGCTACTTGGTGACGCCGTGGAACTTCCCGCTCGCGATGGTCACGCGCAAGGTCGGGCCTGCCTTGGCGGCCGGGTGCACGGTGGTCCTCAAGCCCGCCGATCTCACTCCCCTGACCGCAATGGCATTCGTCGACCTGCTGGCCGAGGCTGGGGTGTCCGCCGGCGTGGTGAATCTCCTGACCACTACTCGACCCGGGCCGGTCAGCACCGCGCTCATGCACGACCCGCGACTACGCAAGGTGAGCTTCACCGGGTCCACCGCCGTCGGGCGTCTGCTGCTCGCAGAGGCGGCCGACCGGGTTCTGCGCTGCTCGATGGAGCTGGGCGGGAACGCGCCGTTCGTAGTGCTCGAGGGCGCTGACGTCGAGCAAGCTGTCCAGGGTGCAATGGCTGCCAAGTTCAGGAACATCGGGCAGGCGGGTACCACGGCGAACAGATTCCTGGTCCACGACGCTCTCGCCGACGAGTTTGCCGATCAACTGGCCGCGCGGGCCAGCGGGCTGAAGGTCGGACCCGGGAATGAGCCAGGCGCCAACCTGGGTCCGCTGATCTCCGAAGCCGCGGTCGACCGCAACCTACGGATCATCAGCGACGCCGTCGACGGTGGTGGCAGAGTGCTCACCGGCGGCCACCGCATCGACCGACCGGGACACTTCCTCGAACCGACCGTGATTAGCGAGGTACACCCGGCCAGCCGCGCGCTCGCTGAAGAGATCTTATGGTCCCATTGCTCCCATCACCCGCTTCGAGAACACCGAAGAGGCGATGATCCAGGCCAACGCGACGGAGTACGGCCTGGCCGGCTACGTCTTCGCACCCGACCTGTCCGTCGGCCACGCCTTCGCGCGGCAGATCGAGGCCGGCATGGTCGGCGTCAACACCGGGACCATCTCCAATGCGGCGGCACCCTTCGGCGGCGTCAAGAGCTCGGGGCTGGGTCGCGAGGGCGGGCCGGAGGGGATCGAGGTGTACCTGACCACCCAGTACGTCGCCAGCCCCGCAGCCCCGATGAGCTGAGGAGCGGCATTGCCGGTAACCCAGCGCGTATGTGACCAGAGCCACATACCATGGAGGAGATGCCTGCTCCGCGACCGGCCGCCGGGCTCTGGGAAAGACGAAGGACGACCCATGACATCTCAGATGGAACATCTGATCACGACCGGTGACCTGATCGCCGAACTTGCCGCCCGGGCACCGAAGATCGGCGGCAACGACGGTGGCTGGCCAGGATTGACGATCTACCGCTTCCACGAGCCGATGGCGCCGACGTGGGAGGAGATCCAAACGTTGTCGATCGGCATCGTGGCGCAGGGGCGCAAAGTCGTCATGGTGGAGGGCAGCAACTACGTCTACGACCCCTTCAACTACCTCGTCCTCAGCAGCAACCTTCACTTCCAGGCGCAGATCCTCGAAGCAAGCCCGCGCAGGCCCTTCCTCTCCGTTGTCCTAGAGGTGGACCCGGCCTTGGTCAAGAAGGTCTCGACCGACATGATCGATCGACGTACGGCCGCCGGATTTCCACCGGTCAAGGCATCACCGGCGCCGGAGAAGGGAGTCGTCTCGCCACTGGATCCTGAGCTGTTAGGCGTGGTCATCCGGTTCCTCCAAAGCCTCGGGACCGGTGCTGATCGCCGCGTGCTCACCCCGATCTACATGCAGGAGATCGTATACCGGGTGCTCCAGCGCGAGCAGTTTGCGCGGATGCTGCAGATCGCCGCTAAACAAGCCGGCGGGAACCCCGTCTCGGCCGCCTTGACTTACATCCGCGAGCACTACTCGGAGCCCATCACCGTCAACGACATGGCCGAGCGCGTCAACCTGAGCCCCAGCTCGTTCTCGCACCTCTTCCGAGAAGTGACTGGACGCTCCCCGTACCAGTTCCTCAAGGAGATCAGGCTCGACCGCGCACGCGAGCTCCTCCTCGAGGGCAGGTTGAGCGTCACCGACGTGTCGCGGTCCGTGGGCTACTCAAGCGCCTCTCACTTCATCAAGGAGTTCCGCAGCCGCTTCGGCACCACGCCCAGGGCCTATGTCGATGCACAGGCCCTGGGCGAGGAGATCGTGGCGCGACGACGGTCAGACCCTCGCTGACGACACAGCCGACACCAGCAGTTGGGCCAACGGCCGTGACGACGCCGGGTTCTGGCCCGTGTAAAGGTTGCCGTCCACCACGACGTACTCCTGCCAGGGACCCGGGCCCTGCTCGAACTCGCCACCGGCCGACCTCAGACGGTCCTCGAGCAGCCACGGCGCCTTGTCGGCGAGCCCGACCTGCTCCTCCTCGGTGTTGCTGAACCCGGTCACCCGGCGGCCACGGAAGATCCAACCGTCCTCATCGACGGCGGGGAGCAGCGCCGCCGGCCCGTGACACACTGCCGAGACCGGCTTGTGTTGCTCCGTGAAGGCGACCACCAGCCGTCCGAACGCCTCCGAGGCGGCAAGGTCCTCCATCGGTCCGTGGCCACCCGGCACGAACACGAGGTCGTAGTCGTCAGGATCTACCTGGTTCAGGTCCACGGGGTTGTCGAGGTCGTCGCTGATGGTCTTCAGGTAGGCCCGGAACCTGGCGCCCGGTTCCTCCGATCCGCCGTTCATCTCGGCACTGAAGCCGGCCTCGTCGGGCACCGGGACGACAGCACCGGGCGTGGCGATGTCGACGTCGATGTGTGCATGAGCAAAAACCTCATGGGGCACGGCGAGCTCCTCCGGCCAGTACCCGCAGCGGTGCTGGGTGCCGTCGTTGAGGGTCCAGTGTCGAGATCCGGTCACTGCGAACAGGACGCGAGCCATCTTCGTTCCTCTCTCATAGCGGTTCTCCGAGGCGGAGAAGATCCCCACTGTAGGTCGGTGGCGACCCGCTGAGGACTCATCGCGTCGTTTCCCGACACAAGTCCACTGGAGTGCGATATCGCGATCCGAAGTCAATCGGAATGGGCACACATCAGGCAGGAATCGAGTACCGCGAATGGCCTTCCTGCAGTTTCCTCAGGTCGTGACCCCGATCACACAACTGTCGAGGAACGAACAAAGGACACGCCGATGACTCGAATTGCCTACCTGGTCTCGAGCGCCTCTGAGATCACCATGGCCGACGGCACGAAGCATCCGACCGGCTACTTCGCCGAGGAGGCCCTGAAACCTTATGAGCGGTTCGTCGCCGCAGGCTTCGACGTCGCTGTGGTGACACCCGACGGCAACCCGCCAACTGCCGATCCCTATGGCCTCAGTTGGTTCTTCCACTACCCCGAGGCAGACAAGGATTACCTCGACTCCGTGGTGCGAACGTTCGCCGTGGACCCAGACGACATCAGGTTCACCCTGCACCAGAGCACTGAGCTCGGGCTCGCGGCCGCCCGCCGGCTCGCCGAGACGCTCCAGGGCAAGGGGCTGTCGCGCATGGAGGCCCACGCGGCGGTCAGCGCAGCGGCCAAGGTCGCCTGGCGGCAGGACCGCAATATCGCCGACGTGCTGGCCGAGGAGCAGTACGCACACGGGCTGACCGGTGCCGAGGTCGCCGAGGCCATCGCCGCCCAGCGGTGTGACAGCGAGGAGCTCGCGGCGGCGCGGAAAGCGAAGCTCGACGCGATTCCCGGCTTCCAGAATCCCCTCGACCTCCGGGCACTCACCGACGAGGAGCTGGCCGGGTTCGACGCCGTCTTCGCCCCAGGCGGGCACGGGCCGATGGTCGACCTCGCCGACAACCCCGATGTGGCTCGGCTCCTGGTTGCGCTGCACGCCAAGACCGCACTGATCGCCTCGCTCTGCCATGGGCCCGCGCTCATGCTCTCCGCACCCGAGCGACCGGACGGCCAGTGGCTCTTCGACGGCTACCGGATGACCTGCTTCACCGACGAGGAAGAGGACCAGACCGTGCCGGGGCGGCTGGGCATGCAGTGGTACGTCGACACCGCCCTGAAGAACGCCGGCGCCGTCTTCGACGACGGACCGTCGGCCTGGGTGAGCCACGTCGTGGTCGACCGGAACATCATCACCGGACAGAACCCCGGCTCGACCGAGGCTGTCGCGGACGCCGTCATCAAGGCGCTGCGCGCCCACTCGGTGAAGGCGGCGTGACATGTCACTCCTTAGCAAGGTCCTGCCCAGAAAGGAAGCCACACCAGTGAGCGCCACCAACGATCCTGTCGAGGGGTTTCTCGACGCCTTCGCCCAGCGCGACGTCACGACTGCCCTCGGCAACGTGCACGACGAAGTCCGGGTGGCGTTCTACGGACTGGACATCACCGCGCAGGGCCGCGACCGCCTCGGCGAGGTCCTCGAGGACCTCGTCCGGGCGTTCCCGGACCTGCTGCTCACCGTGAAGCGGACCATCCGCACCGGCGACGTCGTCACCGCCGAGCTCAAGGTCGAGGGCACCCAGGCCGCCGACTACGCCGGAGCGATCAATCAGGAGAAGCACCTGGACCTTGACGAGGCCTGGCGCTTCGAGGTGGGCGGCGGGCAGATCACCGCGGTGGACGCCTACTGGTGTCAGCAGCAGCTCTACCGCCGCCTCGGTGTGAAGCGGTTCGACCAGATCGCAATCGTGTGAGGAGCGGGTCGATGACGATGACAACCACAACAACTCAGCAGGCACGCACGGCAGCAGACAACGCCGCGGTCGTGCGCGAGTTCTTCGACCGCTACCGCGCCCACGAAGTCCACGGCATGGCAGAACTGTGCTCGGTCAACGCCGACTTCTCATATCCGCCGTTCGAGATGTGGGGCAAGCAGCGGGTGGTCCGCGGCGACGGGAAAGTCGGCACGGTCGGCAAGGCCATCTGGGCTGGCCTGATCCAGGCGTTCCCGAGCCTGTCGAACGTCGTCCACACCATCGAGGCGAACGATCACGGCGACGTCGTCGTCCAGGTCGACATCGGTGGCACCCAGCAGCTCCCCTGGGGGACCGTCCGCCCGGAAGGCAAGGCATTCAACGAGCCGCACCTGTTCATCTTCAAGGTCGGACCCGACGGCCTCATCACCTCGGTCACCGGCTACTGGAACAACGCCGGCATCAGCCAACAGCTCGGCCACAACGAAGTCGACTAGGAGACACCATGGCATTGCTGAAGAGAGAAGAGTGGCAGGGCTTCGTCCGCGACGTGGACTGGACGGCGACCTACGTCGACGAGGAAGCCATCTACCCCGAATGGCACTCCGGAACCGGAAAGGTACCGCGCGAGGCGTGGCTGAACTGGGAGGAGTCCTACAAGGTCACCTACCCCGAATACGTCGCCACTCAGCGGGAGAAGGAATCAGCTGCGTACGCCGTCAAGGCCGCCCTCCAGCGTTCCAACAACTTCGACACCCTCAGCGAGGGGTGGAAGTCCGCGACCAAGATGCACTTCGGAGGCGTGGCCCTCGTCGAGTACGCCGCCGTCCTCGCGGAGCTGAAGATGGCTCGCTTCGGACTCAACGGCTCCTGGCGCAACATGGCCACCTTCGGCCAGCTCGACGAGATGCGGCACGCACAGATCACGACCTTCTTCGGCCACGAGTTCATCTCCAAGGACCCCCAGTACGACTGGACGCAGAAGACCTTCCATACCAACGACTGGGTCCCGATCAGCCTACGCAACCTCTTCGACGGCATGATGATCGCGCCGAACGTCGTCGACCTTGCGATCGAGCTTCCCTTCACGTTCGAGACCGGGTTCACCAACCTGCAGTTCGTCGCCCTGTCGGCCGACGCCCTGGAGTCCGGCGACGTCAACTTCGCCAACATGATCTCCTCGATCCAGACCGATGAGGCGCGCCACTCCCAACAGGGCGGACCGACGATGGAGATCCTCGTTGAGCACGACCCGGTCCGCGCCCAGTGGATCATCGACAAGAGCTTCTGGGGGTCGGCCCGTGCCTTCGCCGCCCTGACCGGTCCGGCCATGGACTACTACACGCCGGTCGAGCACCGCAAACAGTCCTACCGCGAGTTCATGGAGGAGTGGGTGATCGACCAGTTCATCCACACGATCGAGGACTACGGCCTGAAGAAGCCCTGGTTCTGGGATGAGTTCATGCGCGGCCTCGACACCTGGCACCACGGACTTTCCATGGGACTGTGGTACTGGCGCCCGACGCTGTGGTGGCGCCCGACCGCCGGCGTCTCCCGCGAATCGCGTGAGTGGCTGCAGGAGAAGTACCCCAACTGGGAGACGCTCTACGGCGACAAGTGGGACGTCATCATCGACCAGGTCAACGCCAACCACGTCGAAGCGACCCTCCCAGAGACGCTGCCCTGGCTGTGCACCACGTGCCACCTCCCGGCCTGCAACCCCACGCAGTCGCGCGACGGCAGCTGGCGAGTCCGCGACTGGCAGCTGGAGTACGACGGCAAGAAGTACCACTTCTGCACCAACGCCTGCCGCCAGATCTTCTGGAAGGACCGCGACAACGTCAACCACGAGACCGTGATCGACCGCTTCCTCGCCGGTCAGATCCAGCCGATGGACGTCGGCGGCATCCTCGCCTACATGGGCATGACGCCCGACGTCATGGGCGACGACCCCGACTACGCAGCCTGGGCACAGGACTACGCCGGACGCGCCGCCACCGGTCTGGCCACGCCGGCGGGAGTGGCCCAGTGACGACCGAACGGCACAGCGAACTGGGCGTCGAGGACAGGGCCCCGGAGCTGGTGCCTCTCAACGCCATCTTCGCAACCGACTTCGTCCAGATCCTGGTACCTGTGACCACGGCCAGCACCATGGCCGAGGTCGCCGCGGCAGTCGCCCACCACGTCGAGGGGAAGCGGGTGCGCGCACTGCCGTATCCGAAGGTCGCCATCCACAACGGGCGCAAGCTGCCCGCCGAGATGACCGTCGCAGAAGCAGGCATCGAAGCACTCGACCACGTCGCGGTCGAGTACGACCTCCCGGAAGGACAGACATGTTGAACCCCGTCGGCCCCATCCTGCGCATGGGCGACCAGATCGACGACGTGATCCAGGCGATCCGCGACGACAACCCGGACCGGGAGATCGAGGTGGTCGACCGAGGATCCTATGTCCGGATCCAGGGCGAGGACAGGATCCGACTCACCGAACAGACGCTGCGCGAGTACCTGGGAAGCGATTACCAGATCCGGTCCTTCGGCACGATGATGTCGTCGTTCGTGGGCCGGGTGATCACCACCAGCGACGACATCGTCTGGGAGAAGATCAAGCGCGACAGCCCGGAAGGAGCGCTGGTCCGATGAGCGACAGCGCCAAGAGGACACGCCCCCGCCGCACGTTCAGCGCCTTCGGCGACGTGCGGAAAATGCCGACCGAGTACGAGATCGTCACGCAGGGCCAGAACTGGACGACGCGTGAGAACCGGGCCGCAGCGTTCGAACAGAACCCGTCCTCGGCGGCCAACCTGTGGTTCTTCACCTACCGCGACTCCTCGCCGCTCCAGGCAGAGAACTGGGAGGAGCTCCGGGAACCCGACAGCCTGACCTACCGCTCCTACGTCAACATCCAGGCCGACGCCGAAACCAAGATCCACGGTGTTCTCGAGGAGTACGCCGAGCTGGGAACGGACCGGGACCTTCCACCCGGTTGGGTGGCTCTGCTCGCCGCCCTCCACACCCCGTCGCGCTACCTCGTCCACGGATGCCAGCAGATCGAGGCCTACATCGGGTACATGGCCCCAACCGCCTACATCACCAACCCGGCCGGCCTTTCGACGGCCGACTTTCTGCGCCGCGTCACGACCATCGCCTACCGCACCCGTGAGCTGCAGGTCGCACATCCCGAGTCGGGCATCGGCACTGCGCAGGAGCGCAAGCACTGGGAGCAGTGCGCCGGGTGGCAGCCGACGCGACGGGCGATCGAGGAGATCCTCGCCACCTACGACTGGGGTGAGGCGCACACGGCGCTGAACCTTGTCCTTCTCCCCACCCTGGACGACGTGCTCACCCGCCAGTTCGGTGAGCTCGCCCGCGCCAACGGCGACAGCCTCTCCTGGCTGCTGCAGAGCCTGCTCGACGCGGACAACCAACGACGCAACAGGTGGAGCGCTGCCGTCGTCCAGTTCGCCGCGGGGCAGAACGAGGCGTCCGGCCGTGCCGTGGAGAAGTGGGTGGAGAAGTGGGCGCCGCGGGCCGACGAGGCCGCAGCGGGGCTCGGGTCGCTGCTCGCGTCGCTCCCAGAGTCCTCCCGCTCGGCCGACGAGGTGACCGTCGGAGCCCGCGCGGCGCGGGAGAGCCTTCTGGCGAGTGCCCTGCGGGTCGCCGACAGGACGCCGGCATGACGTCGGCAAGCGCGACCATGCAGTGGCAGGAGACCATCCACATCGACGACCTGTGGGAAGGCGAGATGGCGCCGGTCGAGGTCGACGGGACGAGGGTGCTGCTCGTCAACGTCGACGGCGTCGTCAAGGCCTACCAGAACCGCTGTCCCCACCAGGCGTGGGCGCTCGACGAGGGCGACTTCGACGGCGAGACGCTGACCTGTGTGCGGCACATGTGGAGCTTCGACGCAGCCAGCGGGAAGGGTGTGAACCCCGACGACACCTGCCTCAACGGGTATCCCTGCGAGGTCGGCGAGGACGGCATGATCCGGGTGGACGTCAGCTGATGTCCCAGCAGCGCCACGTCATCGTCGGGGGAGGGGTGGCCGCCGCATCGGCGGCGGCCACCCTGCGGGCCAACGGGTTCGAGGGCGAGATTGTCCTCGTTAGTGACGACAAGGTCCCACCTTATGAGCGGCCGCCGCTCTCCAAGAGCTTCCTCTCCGGCGCCGACGGTGCGGCGACCTTCGTCAAGCCGCCCCAATGGTACGACGACAACGACGTCACCGTGCTCCTGGAGACCCGGGCCACCGCGCTCGACGTGGAGGCGAAGACCGTCGGCCTGTCGTCCGGCGAGACCCTCGGATACGACAAACTGCTGCTCGCGACCGGCGTCCGCGCACGGGGACTTCCGCACGTGCGGCACGAGAGCATCCTCACCCTGCGTACGGTCGCCGACGCTGAGAAGATCCGCAGCCGCCTCGGGCAGGCGGAAAAGGTGGCCGTCCTCGGCGGCGGGTTCATCGGCTGCGAGGCGGCCGCCACCGCGGTCGGCTCGGGCAAGCGCGTCACCGTCCTGGAACGGACGGAGACCCTGATGCAGGCCGCCCTCGGACCGGTCATCGGTGGGGTGATGACCGACGTACACCGCGCCGCGGGCGTCCACGTGCTCACCGGGGTGGTCGTCCAGAACGTCGAGGTATCTCACACGACACTGGTCGTGCGCACCGACCACGGCGTCATCGAGGCCGACCTCGTCCTGGTCGGGGCCGGCACGTCACCCAACGTCGAGCTCGCGCAGGAGGCCGGCCTGAAGATCGATGGCGGCATCGTCACTGACGAGTTCTCCCGTACCAGCGCCACCGATGTCTACGCGGCCGGTGACGTGGCCGCGGCCTTCCATCCCCACTACGGCGAGTACCTCCGCGTCGAGCACCACGACTCCGCCGTCCGGCACGGCGCCTCAGCGGCACGCAACATGCTCGGCATCGACACCCCCTTCGTCGAGGCGCACTGGTTCTGGTCCGACCAGTACGACCACACCATCCACCAGGTCGGGCGCTGCCTTCCCGACGACGACGTGGTCGTGCGCGGGTCGCTCGACGATCTCTCCTTCTCCGCGTTCTCGATCCGGGACGGCCGGATCATGCGCGTCACTTCGCTGAACCGGCCGAAGGAGATCCTCGCTGTCCGGCGCATGTTGCTCACCGACCACACGGTGACACCCGAACAGCTCCAGGACGAGACCACCCAACTGAACCGGCTGATGCCCCCGAAGCCCCGGCACCGCGTGGAGGCATGATGTCCACCCTGACCCACCTGTCCGTGCACGAGGCACAGGTCCGCGTCGACCCCCGGGCGGGTGGCGACGCCATAGACCGGGTGACCGGCCAGCACCTCGTCGTCGCCGTGGCACGGCTGCGCCACGGTCCCGGACAGACCTGCGAGCAGATCGCGCGGGTCCTCGACCGTGGTGTTGTCCGTGCCCACGCGGCCGGCCTCGACCCCACGCAGCTCGTCGTATCCAGCGCCATTGTCGTGCGGGGCGAGGACATCGTGCGCGTACGGAGGAAGGCCCACGGGAAGGCCGACTGGATCGCCAGCGTCACCAGCGACGTGACCGTCGAGCTCACGCCGAGCGGGCTCTACAAGGCCGCGCAGTCCAGCGGTGCGGACCTCCCCCAGGCGACCGAGCAACCGGCGGCCCTCGCCGTGCCCCCATGCCGGGCTGGCGACCCTGACCACCCGTGGGTACCTCTCCTGCGCGAGCGGCTGCTCGACGTCATCGACCCCGACCTCGGCATCAACGTCGTCGACCTCGGCTTCGTGAGGCGGGTCGCGGTCGACCACACCACGGCGGTGCTGACGATGACCCTCACCTCCGCCGCATGCCCCGTCACCGGCGTCATGGAGGACCAGATCCGGACCGAGCTGCTCGGTGGTGAGCCGCCCCTGGTCGATGACTTCCGCATCGACTGGGAGTGGACGCCAGCGTGGAACCCTTCAGACATCACCGCCGAAGGCCGCGAACAGTTGCGAGCCATCGGCTTCACCATCGGAAATTGAGAGGACACGCATGGGACACGTCATCGTCGCCACCTGGAAGGCCAAGCCGGGGGAGCGCGACAAGGTCATCAAACTGCTGAACGAGGTGACCCCGGGAAACCGCAATGAGCCCAAGATGGTCCACTTCCAGGCCCAGGTCAGCACCACCGACCCGGACACGATCGTGCTCTACGAGCACTACACCGACCCGTCCGGCTACGAGGACCACCGCGCCACTCAGGCGTTCCAGGAGCGGGTGCTCGGTGAAGCGATCCCCTTGCTCGCAGAACGCAACATCGAGATCTTCACAACCATCGACGCACTCGAGCAGTGACGACGGACTGGCGTCACCGCTCGCTGATCGACGCCTGGCGGGCCCGCGTCTCCGACGGTCCGGACCGCAGAGCCATCGCCTACTTTGACGGTCAACTCACGGCGGCAGAACTCGAGCGGGACTCGGACGCTTTGGCGATAGCACTCCACGGCCTCGGAACACGCCGTGGCGACAGGATCGGCGTCTACCTCCAGAACATCCCGCAGTACGCCGTCGTCCTCCTCGCTCTGTGGAAGCTGGGCGCCACCGCCCTGATCCTCAACCCGATGTATCGGCGCAGGGAGTTGCGCCGCCTGGTCGACGATGCCGAGGCAAGTGGCTTCATCTGCGCCGACGCCGACGTGCCGGAGTCGCTGAAGACTCTGGGCGACTCCAGCGTGCAGTGGGTGGTGAGCACCTCTCCGCTTGACTACCAGACCCGCAACGACCCCCGTGCCTTCCGTACCGTCGAGCGCAGCCCGGTCGCCCCGCAGGGCGACCTCCTGGAACTGATCGAGCAGCACCGTGGCCGGCGTCCCGACGATATTGAACTCACCCACGAAGACATTGCTCTTCTGACCTACACCTCCGGCACCACGGGCCCGCCCAAAGGCGCGATGAACACGCACGGCAACCTGCTCGCGGTCACCTCCACGTTCGGCGACTGGGTCGAACTCGAGCCCGGCGACGTGGTGTTCGCGACCGCGCCGCTGTTCCACATCACCGGCGCCGTCATCAACGCGACCGTTTCACTCCTTCGCGACACCACCCTAGTACTCATTCACCGGTTCCACCCCGAGGTCGCGCTCGAGGCGTTCGCCGAGCACGGGGTCACGTTCACGATCGGGTCGATCACGGCGTTCAACGCGATCTATCAGCTGCCCCAGGCCGCTCGCGAGCACTTCGCCACGATGAAGCGGCTCTACTCCGGGGGCGCGCCGATCCCGCCTGCCACAGTCGAGAAGTTCCAGGAGCGATTCGGCGTCTACATCCGCAACGTCTACGGCATGACCGAGACCACGTCCGCCGTCATCGCCGTTCCGGCCGGTAGCCACGCCCCTGTGCACCGTCCGAGCGGCACACTCTCGGTCGGCGTGGCTCTGCCGCAGCTGACCGCGCGCATCATTGACCCTGACGGTAACCTGCTGCCGCCGGGCGGGCAGGGCGAGCTGGAGCTGGCTGGCCCGCAGGTCGTTCCCGGCTACTGGCGCAACTCCGCTGCGACGGCGGCCACCATGCCTGGCGGTCGCCTGCGCACCGGCGACGGCGCGATCATCGACGACAACGGCTGGATCTACCTCGTCGACCGGCTCAAGGACCAGATCAACGTCTCGGGCTACAAGGTCTGGCCGCGCGAGGTCGAGGACGCCCTCTACGAGCACTCCGCAGTCCGGGAGGCCGCGGTCGTCGGCGAGCCCGACGACTACCGCGGTGAGACGGTCGTCGCCTACGTCTCCCTCGCCGCCGGGGCCACCGCCACCCCAGAGGAGCTGATCGCGTTCGCACGCGAGCGGCTGGCGGCGTACAAGGCCCCTCGCCGCCTCGTCCTCATCGACGACCTGCCGAAGACCCAGACCGGGAAGATCCGCCGCAACGTGCTCCGCGACCACGGCGTCGACGACGCCCGCGCGGCCCCTTGACCGACCGCCCCCACAGGAAGAGGCACTTCCTTCGTGAACCCACCCACCCCCTGCCGGCTCGAGGACCGCTCCGCGATCGTGACCGGCGCGAGCCGGGGCATCGGCCTGGCCATCGCCCAGCGCCTGGCCGCCGAGGGCGCCCGCGTCTGCCTGACCGCACGCAGGCCGGAGCCGCTCGCCGAGGCGGCCGAAACGCTGCCGGCCGGCTCGGCGATCACCGTCGCCGGCAAGGCGGACGACGCCGCCCATGTCGAGGCGGTGATCGGGCGGGTCGTCGACGAGTTCGGCGGCCTGGACATCCTGGTGCTCAACGCGGGGGTCAATCCTGCCTACGGCCCGATCGCGGAGATCGACCTCGACGCCGCTCGCAAGATCCTCGAGGCCAACGTCCTGGCCCCGCTCGCGTGGACCCAGCGGGCGCTGGCCACGGTCCCCGACTTCGCAGCCCGCGGCTCGATCGTGACGGTCTCCTCCGTCACCGGGAACACGCCGTCGCCCGGCATCGGGATGTACGGGGTCAGCAAGGCCGCGCTGGCGCACCTGACCCGCACTATGGCCGCCGAGCTCGGTCCGGGCCTGCGGGTCAACGCGGTCTCCCCGGCCGTGGTGAAGACCCAGTTCGCCAAGGCCCTCTACGAGGGAAAGGAGGACGAGGTCGCGGCGGACTACCCGCTCAAGCGGCTCGGCCGGCCCGAGGACGTCGCCGCTGCCGTCGCCTACCTCGCCTCTGACGACGCCGCCTGGGTCAGCGGCGAGGTGCTCACGGTCGATGGCGGCCTCGCCGTCGCCGGCGGCACTGCCTGAGCCCACTCGACCCGCGAAGGAACCTCATGTCTAGCACTCTGCCCCCCGCTGTCGAGGACCTGCGCCGGCGTACGCGCGCGTTCATCCGCGAGACTGTCGTCCCCCGAGAACCGTTCCCCGGCGAACGCATGTCGCAGGAGACCCGCGAGGAGCTGCAGGCGCTCGCCAAGCAGCCGATGTACGGATCCAACGAGTGTCCTGCTTCGGTGCGGTGCCGATACTTGGATCATGGATAACGGGTCCGATTGCTCAGGCAGCGGCGCTTCTACTCGTCGATCTCACCGTGCTGATGATCGTTTCGGCCAGCATCAGCAACGACAACGACAACGACGCATCTATCAACTCCGCGACGCCGTTCACGGCAGGCAGCAACACTGCCATCCTCGTGGCGAATGGCGCTGGTATTCGCGAACGGTGTGATCCTCTGCTTCTCCCCGAACACTCGCCGCATTGGCATCGGCGCGGTTGTCGCCTCCTTGGCGTCAGTACCTGTCTGGTTGGTCATAGGCGTTGTTGGCCTGATGACGACGACCTACTGACGCCGGCTCCACCATCCGGGTCTGCCGCTGACAGCGCGCAGAGTCAGTGGGTGCGGTATGCGTCCGCGCGGTGCTCGATGGCGACAACGGTGACGACTTCAGTGATCCGATAGATGATGCGGAAGTCACCGCGTCGGGCTGAGTGCAGTCCGTCGAGTTCGAAACGGAGTGGCTTGCCCACTCGCTGGGGATTCTCCGCCAGCGGTCCGTAGATGAACTCAACAGCGGCCGTTGCCGCCTTCTCTGGCAGCCGAGTCAGCGCGCGCCGTGCCGTCGGGGCCCAGGCAACCGGATGGGGCTCGTCAGTCACGAACGCAACGATGCCGAGAGCGCGTCCTTCGTCAGCACCTCAGCCTCGCCCGCCGCGAGCTCACCGAGGCTGTCGCGGATCTGCTCCATCAGCCGGGGCCGGCCGGCGATCTCCAAGGTCTCCTCGAGTGAGGTCAGGTCATCGACGCTGATCACGACGGCTGCTGGCTTGCCATGCTTGGTGATGACGACGCGGTCGTGTTCGCGTTCGACTTGGTCGACCACCTCGGAGAGGTGGTTCTTGACGTCTCTCAGAGCCATTGGGCCACTCACTGTCATAGCCACAAGTGTAGCCACGTTGTCGCTGACGACAAGACCCTCACTTGGCCGCTGAGCGTCTACGCCGACAAGTAGCTCCCAGCTCGTGCCGCCGGTAGAGCTCCGAGGCGTCTCGAAGCGACTCGGTCATGCACAGTAGGCGTGGGCTGTCGCAGCCGTCGAGAAGGGCGGAGTGGAAGGCCGCGTGCGCGGCCTCCCACTCGTCGGAGACCCGGGCTGGGGCGTCGTCGGTGAGCAGGGGTGTCCGCTCGAGGAGGCGGTGGGCCGCCACCAGACGCGCCTCCACTCCACGTCGCCGCGCTCGACGGAGTAGCGCAGCGCCATGCCCTCGATGTCGGACCGGGTGGCGGTCAGGTCGCGCAGGTCCTCCTGGGACAGGCTTCGTCGTCCGCCTGGCTGACGCCCAGCTCTACTTCTCCAAGTGGGGGCTGGCCAACGGGATCGAGGAGATCAGGCAGGCCTTCGGCGCCATCGGCACGATCATCTCCGCCGTCACCCACGACTACACCTACTTCAACTACATCCACGCCGGTGACACCGTCGTCGTGGAGGGCACGTCCTCGGGGCGCGCGGTGGACGGCGCTGAGTGGCGCGCCGGCGTCACCCGCGCCGGCCGCTGGTGCGACGTCTTCGAGATCCGCGACGGCAGGATCCACCGCCCCTTCGTCTATCTCGATCCGGACTACGCCGACACCGCCCGCTATCCCTGGATCGCCGCCGGCTGATCCGGTCCCACGCACCCGACACCTGCTCAGCCCCGCCGGGGGCCTGTCCAGGCGTACCTGTTCAGCTCTGCTCCGGGGTTTCCCGGGCTATCCCACCGGGGTAGAGTGGTCGCGTAGCCCGCCCCCGCTGGGGGACCGGGAAGTGAGGTCGGGACCCCCGCCGGAAGACGGGACCCGGCCTTCGCGCATCTCTGAGCCGCTCGTGCTCAGAGCGCGATCTCGTACTCGGTGACCATCTCGCCCAGCAGCTTGCGGTGGGTCGTCTCGGTGCCCTTGCGGGCAGCGCTGACGGCGCCAGCCACGGCGTCCGGCACCCACAGCATCGGCTCTTCGGACGGCAGCCTGAAGTCCACGCGCAGCGCCCGGGTGATCACACCCTCACCACGCAGCGCGTCGACCATCTGGAGGTCCTTGCGGTTCAGCGTCTTGGTGCGCGACTCCACCCAGACCTGGGAGACCCCGAGGGCCTCGAGCTCGTGGAGCAGGCGCTGCATGCACTTGCGGCGGGCGCGCTCCTGGCGCCGGTGGTCGAGCGGAGAGCCGACCACGACCGCGTTGATGAGGTCGCACGAGGCGATGGTCGAGGTGATGATCGCGCGCCGCGGATCCCCCTCGCCGCGCCAGTGAAGCCGGACGGCGCCGCGCGGAACCAGGTCACGCAGCTGCTCACGGGTGCCGCCGCAGTCCTCCCGGTCCGCCACCGCGGCGGCCAGGACGTACATGCCGTCCGGCGTCTCGACGCCGGAGGTGTGGATCGACTCGTCGACCCACGCGTGCAGGGTGAACTCCGAGGCCGCCTGCGCCGGCGAAGGGGTCTGTTCGGTGCTCACGTGTCCATCCTCCCGGCGGTTGCCGACAGTCGTTGTGGTTCTGGGGACGGCCATGCCGCAGGTCCTCTCGCACGCCGTGGTCTTGCGTCTCGTGCTGAGTACTTCGACCAACCGCGGCGTGAGACTCACATGGGGCCGGAGAGCTTGGGCGGACGTTCCCCTTGGCGCGGGCTCGGTGACCATTCCGGCCATGGCCGAGCGTTCAACCCGGGGGAGCGGGGGCAGGCCTTGTCCAGAGATGGCAACCCATGTCCAGGGTCCGCACGGCGCAGGGCCCGTCTGCGCCTGGCCGCCTACGTGACAGGGTCCGGGTCGCCCGTGGGGTCGACCGCGGCGGGGTCGATGAGGTGCGCGCCACCCAGCGGCTCCGGGGACCACTCGACGACGGTCCAGCCCGTCGGGGCCGGCTCGAGGACGACGGCGCCCGTGTTGAGCAGTCGCTCGTCCTGCGGGCCGCCGTGCCGAGCGGCGAACGTTCGGATCGCCGTGCCGTGGCTGAACGCCACGATCGTGGCGTCCCGGGCGTGGCCGGTGGTGATCGTGCGCACGGCGGCTTCGTAGCGCTCGACGAACGCGTGGCCGTCGCTCCCGCCCGGCATGGTGGCGTCGAGGTCGCCGGCGACCCAGGCGGCGGCGGTGTCGACGAAGGCCTCGACGGAGGCGGCCGCCGTGTGCATCTCGAGTGCGCCGGCGGAGACCTCCTCCAGGCCCTCGGTCACCCGGACCTCCAGCCCCAGGGCCGCGGCGAGGGGCGCGGCGGTGAGCTGGGTCCGCACGAGCGGCGAGGCGTGCACCGCCGCGACGGGCTGGTCGGACAGGACCGGCGGGATGGCGGCGGCCTGCCGGTGCCCGAGTGCGGTGAGTGTCGCTCCGGGCCGGGCCGTGTCGAGCGCACCCACCACGTTGGACGGCGTCTCGCCGTGACGGACGAGGATCAGACGCATGTGGCGGGCTCCCGTCGGGGCCCGTCGGGGCCGATCGTGTCCCCGCACCGCTCGATCCCCGTCGCGGCGACGAGGAGGCAGGCCAGCAGGACACCGCAGAAGACGACGACTGCGGTGGTCTGGCCGAGGGCGTCCGACAGGACGCCCGTGAGGACCACGGGCACGACGAGCCCCGCGAAGGCGACGATGAAGTAGTGCGTCCCTGCGCGACCACGCGAGGCGGCATCCGCGAAGCGGTTCACGATCGCGAGACTCGCCATGAACAGACCTCCGACTGCCGGGCCCAGCAGCACCACACCCACGGCGGCGGCCGCCGGTGAGGCTACGGCCAGGCCCGCCGTCGTGAGCAGCAGGGCGGCTGCGCCGAGCGCACTGCTCACCCGGCACGCCACCCGGTCGCTCAGCCGCGCCCACGCCGGCTGGCTGAGACCCGCCCCGCCGAACACGATGGCCACGGCAAGACCGCCGGCGACGGCCCCCGGAGCCCCGAGCAGGTCACCGGCGAGCGTCGGGGCGAGAGCCGCGGGGAGCCCGCACATGGCGAAGGCCGCGAACGCCGCCAGCGCGGCGGGGACGAAGACGCGTCGCGGCACGGGACGGCCGGACCGGCCCGGGCCGCTCCGGGCAGGGACGCCCGCCGTTCTCGGCACGGACCGAAGGAGCGGAGCCACGCAGGCGAGGAGCAGCAGGTGGCCGGCGAAGAGGGCGGCGGACAGCGACCACAGGCCGACCACGAGAGTCGCCAGGACCGCGCCGGCCGCGAGGGAGAGCTGGTTGATCGTCGTCCCCACCACGGAGCCCGCGCGCCCGCCGGCCCGCCTGGAGTCCACCAGCAACGCGTTGCTGGCGTTGACCACCAGGCCGGAGGCGACTCCGGTCAGCAGCCGCGCGGGCGCCACCCACAGCGGCGAGAGCGCCACGAGGAGAAGGAGGGAGCTCAGGCCGCTCGCGAGGATGCCGGCGGCCAACGCCCGGCGACGACCCCAGGAGTCGACGAGGGCCCCCGCCCACGGGAGGACCGCCAGGACGCCCAGAGGGTAGAGCGCGTACAGGACGGTGACCCCGGTGTCGGACAGCTCCCAGCGCTGTTGGAAGGTGCTCCACATCGGCGTGGGAGCGGTCACGCCCGAGAGGACCGTCGCGTAGATCGCGATCACCGCCACACCTGATGCTCCGCGTCCCACCGGCGCATGGTCTCATCCGTTCCGGTCTGCGAACTAGGTTCCGCAGAAAGAAACATTTCTTGCAGAAATGCTTGTTCCGCACAGCGAACCACGTTTAGCATCGTGGAACGCGCCATGTGGCGCCTGTCACGAAAGCGAAAGTGAGTCGGCTGTGCCGCTTCTGCACGTTCACCTCCTCGCGGGTCGCGAGCCCGCCCTGAAGGCGGAGCTCGTCCGCGAGCTCACGGACGTCGTCCACCGCACGCTCGACGCGGACCCGGAGCGGATCACCGTGCTCCTCACCGAGCACGGCTCCGAGGACTGGAGCGTCGCCGGCCGCGCGGTGACCCGGGGCGAGGCGGGCGCTCGTGACTGACACGTCCGGCCTGGTCTCCGCCCTCGCGGGGGCCCGGACCTACGAGCTCGAGCACCTGCGCTACGTCGGCGCACCGATCTTCCCCGCGCACTGGCCCGGCTTCGTCTACACCCTGCACCGGCACCACGAGCCGCTCGGAGACGGCGCGCGCACCAGCGCCTCGGGAACCGTGATCATGCAGGAGCACTCGGGCACGCACATCGACGCGCTGTGCCACCAGGCCATCGAGATGGAGATGTACGGCGGCGTACGCGTGACGCCCGACGTGCAGCATCCCCGCGGGTTCACCGAGCTGGGCGTCGAGACCATCGAGCCGATCTTCCGCCGTGGCGTGCTGCTGGATGTCCCGCGGGCCCTCGGCCTGGAGCGCCTAGAGCCCGGCTACCTCGTCACCGACAAGGACCTCGAGGTCACGGCCGAGGCCCAGGGTGTCGAGATCCGCGAGGGCGACTGCGTCCTCGTGCGTACGGGTTCCGGCCGCGACTACGACCAGGCGGAGACCTACCTCGCCGGTGCCGGCATCGACGGGTCCGGCGCCGCCTGGCTGGCCGAGCGCCGTCCGTTCCTCTGCGGCGCCGACAACGTGGCCTTCGACCTGCCCGACAACGTCGACCCGGAGCTCGGCTCGCTGCCCTGCCACCGCATCCTCATCGTCGAGTCCGGCATCTACATCGTCGAGAACGTCGCGCTCGAGGAGCTCGCTGCCGACCAGGTCCACGAGTTCCTCTTCGTCTGCCTCCCCCTGCGGATGCAGGGCGTCACCGGTTCCCCGGTGCGCCCGGTCGCCATCGTCACGTCCTGAGTTTCCCCGAACACCAAGGAGAGAAAGCATGTCCGCACTCACGCTCGCCCAGGCCCGCGCCGTCCTCGACGCCGCCATCGCCAAGGCGGAGGAGATCGGCTCGGCGTCCTCGATCGCCGTCGTCGACGACGGCCGCGAGCTGCTCGCCTTCGCCCGCATGGACGGAGCGCTGCTCGCCAGCTCCGAGATCTCCCAGGCCAAGGCGTACACCTCGCGCTCGCTCGGCTGCGACACCCGCGACATCGAGGGACTCGCGCAGCCGGGTGGTGCGCTGTTCGGCCTGCACACCGCGCACCTCGCGGCCGGCCGGGCGCTGATCTCGTTCGGCGGCGGCGTGCTGCTCGCTGTCGACGGCGCCCCCGTGGGCGCGGTCGGTGTCGCCGGCGGCTCCCCGGACCAGGACCACGAGATCGCGGCCGCCGGCGCGGCCGCCCTGGAGGGCTGAGCACGTGACCGACCTCCGACTGCTGGCCGGCAAGCGCGTCGTCATGACCGGCGGCGCCGCGAACATCGGCCGCGCCTGTGCGGTGGAGATGGCACGACACGGCGCCTCGGTGGTGATCGGCGACCTCGATGTCGACGGCATGGCCGGGACGGTCGCGCTCATCGAGGCAGAGGGTGGGACCGCGACCGCGGTCCAGACCGATGTGACCTCCGAGGACGCCGTCCGCGCCCTGATCGATGGCGCCGCCGAGCGTCTCGGCGGGCTCGACGTGGGCTTCTTCAACGCCGGGCTCCAGCGCTCCGGCGCGGTCGACGGCTTCGCGGTCGCCGAGTGGGATGCGCTCTTCCGCGTCAACCCGCGGCACTGCTTCCTCGCCACCAAGCACCTCGTGCCGCACCTGCGCGAGCACGGGGGATCGATCGTCCTCACCTCCTCGATCGCCGGCCTTCGCGGCGGTCCGGGCATGACGGCGTACTCGGCGTCGAAGGGAGCGATCATCGGATTCGCGAAGGCGCTGGCCAGCGAGCTCGCGCCCCACGGGATCCGGGTCAACACCGTCTGTCCGGGGTGGATCGACACCCCGTTCAACAAGCCGGCGATCGACTTCATGGGAGGTCGCTCGGAGCAGGAATCCGCAGTTCGCCACGTCGTACCTCTCGGGCGACAGGGCACGCCGGAGGAGGTCGCCGGTGGGGTTGTCTACCTCGCCTCCGACGCCTCCTCCTACATGACCGGCCAGAACCTCGTCATCGACGGCGGGGTCGTCTGACCATCCGGGCCATCCGGCACACCCTTCCAAGGAGAGATAAATGAGCAATCGACGACTCCCGAGGCGCGCCTCGGGACTGAGCTTCCCGTCGGTGGACGTCAACCGCCGAGGATTCCTGCGGGGCTCCCTCGCCCTCGGTGGCGTCGCCATCCTGGCCAGCGCGTGCGGCAGCGACAGCAGTTCGGGCGGCGGCGCGGGCATCGACACCTCGAAGATCGATGACAGCGCGGCGAAGGGCCTGAACGACATCTTCGGTCCCGGAGGCAAGGAGGGCGGCTCCGAGGTCACCCTCGCGGCCGGCATGCTGCTGGCGATGACCGGCCAGGGCTCGTTCTTCGGCGAGGTCATGAGCCGCGGTGCGCAGCTCGCCGCCGCGCAGATCAAGGCCGCGGACGGCATCACCTACGACCTGAGCATCGCCGACCACAAGAGCGGCGACGTGCCCACGGCGCTCACCGCGACCCGTCAGCTGGTCACCCAGGACAAGATCAAGGTCCTGCAGACGTCCTACGGCGCGCCGAGCGAGGCGATCGTCCCGCTCATCGGCCAGAACAAGCTGCTCTCCTTCAACGGCGGCGGCTCCAGCCCCGGGCAGGTCGACAAGGACTTCCTGTGGCAGACCCGCATGATCTTCGGTGACGACCCGTGCCCGGGCGGCCTCGCCTGGATCCACCAGGAGTTCCCCGACGCGACGAAGCTCGCGATCATCGGCACCCAGGAGAACGGCGTGACCGGTGCCCAGGAGATCGCCCCGGCCGCCTGGGAGCAGCTGACCGGCGGCACCGTGGTCGCCAACGAGCAGCACGACGTCGGCGCCACCGACTACAGCTCGGTCATCGCGCGCATCAAGTCGGCCGAGCCCGACGCGATCCTCACGTTCAGCTTCGGCGACGACGTGGGCTACCTGGTCAAGCAGCTGCGCGAGGCGAACGTAACCGTCCCGATCATGGGCATCGAGTTCACCGAGCAGGCCGCGAAGGTCGCCGGCGAGTCCTACGACACCTACCACTTCGCCACCGACTTCTACGACCCGAAGAACCCGAACCCCTGGAACCAGATCTTCGTCGAGGGTCACAACGAGATGTTCGGCGAGGACCCCGAGTACTACGGCGCCAACTACTACGAGCAGGTCTTCTTCGTGTGGGAGCTGGTGCGGCGGGTCATCGCCGACGGCGGCGACCCGACGGACACCGCCGCGCTGCAGGACGCCCTGATCGCGAACCCGACCTTCTACTCGCTCTACGGCGGCACCGCGGACAAGCCCGGCGAGGTGCAGTTCAACCCCGACGACCACACCATCGCCAAGCCGATGGGTGTCTTCGAGGTCAAGGGCGGGGTGCCCGCCAAGATCGCCGACATCGTCAAGGTCGAGTCGGGCGCGGACCCGGCGACGGCACTGGTCTGACCCACACGGGTCGAGGAGTAAGAGCACCATGGACTTCAACCTGCTGGCTCAGCTGACGGTCTCGGGCCTGGTCGTCGGATCGACCTACGCCCTGCTGGGCGTGAGCTTCGGCGTCATCTACGCGACGACGAAGATCTTCCACCTGGCCCACGCCGTCGCCTACGCCGGTGCGGCGTACGGCGCCGTGTGGGCCTCGGAGACCCTCGGCCTCGGCTTCTGGCCGTCGCTGGTGGCCGGGCTGGTCGCGGCCGTGGTGCTCGGCGTACTGATCGAACTACTCCTCTACCGACCCATGCGACGGCGGAACGCCACGCTGCTGACCATCTTCTTGGTCTCCCTCGGCGTCAGCGTGGCGTTCCCCAACGTCCTCCAGCTCGCCTTCGGGCCGGAGAACAAGACCCTCGACCGTCCCGACAACCCGACCTACGGGTGGGGCGACGTGACGATCTCGCGCATGGACGTCGCGACCGTGGTGGTCTGCTGGGTGCTCGTGACGGCGGTCGCGCTGTTCCTGGCCCGCACCCGGTTCGGACGCTCCGTCACGGGTCTCCGCACCAACCCGACGATGGCCGCGGCCGTCGGCATCGACAGCCGCAAGGTGTACGTCGCGGTCTTCGCCATCGGGTCCGCTCTGGTCGGGGTCGCCGGCCTGCTCTTCGTCTCGAAGGGCGTCGCGACCCCGACCATGGGACTCTCGCCCGTGCTCACCGGGTTCATCGCGGCCTTCCTCGGTGGCATCGGCTCGCAGTGGGGCGCCGCCGTGGGCGGGCTCGCGCTCGGGCTGGTGAGTAGCTGGAGCGCGATGTGGCTCCAGGTCGACTACGGCCCCGTCGTGGTCTTCGGCGCCATGTTCCTCGTTCTCCTCATCCGGCCGCAGGGCCTCTTCGGAAAGGCAGCCGTCTGATGAGCTACTACTCCGACATCGCCATTTCGATCCTGATCCTGATGACCCTGGGTGTCTCGCTGAACCTGCTCCTCGGGTACGCCGGACGCGTCTCCATGGCACACGCGATCTTCTTCGGCATCGGCGGCTTCACCGCAGCCCGCCTGACCCTCCCGAGCGTCGAGGACCTCGGCGGGGTGGTGACACCCGGCCTGCAGACCGGCGCCGGTTGGTCCTGGCTCCCGGCGCTGGGCGTCGCGATCGTCGTCGCGTTCCTCGCCGCCCTGGTCATCTCCGTCCCCGCGGTGCGGCTGGTGCGCGGTGAGTACCTCATCCTGCTGACGCTCGCCTTCCAGCTGGTGGCCAACCAGCTGATGGGCGTGGTCGACCAGGTGACCGGCGGACCCTACGGCCTGTCGGGGATCCCGCCCATCACCATCGGCGAGACCCTGCTCATCACGCCCGAGCAGGTCGTGTGGGTGATGCTCGCCGCGGCCGTCGTCGCCATCCTCGTCTGCTGGGGCCTCGGTGAGTCG
The DNA here is from genome assembly GCF_054653575.1 of Nocardioides pyridinolyticus. Lineage (NCBI taxonomy): Bacteria > Bacillati > Actinomycetota > Actinomycetes > Propionibacteriales > Nocardioidaceae > Nocardioides > Nocardioides pyridinolyticus. The sequence continues at coordinate 24,636 of NZ_BAAIFY010000018.1, forward strand.
CCCTTCGGCCGGCTGCTCAAGGGCATCCGCGAGCACGAAACGGCGGTCGCCAGCGTCGGCAAGAACCCCGTCGTACCGGAGCTGCTCGCGTTCAGCATCAGCGCCGCGATCGCCGGCGGAATGGGAGCCCTGGCCGCCTTCTACTACGGCTCCGTGGTCCCCGGCAACTACACCCTGAACTTCTCGATCTTCATCGTCTCGGTGGTCGTGCTCGGCGGTCTGGGCAACCTGTGGGGCACCGTCGTCGGTGCGATCGTGCTCGGCATGATCGAGCCGATCCTGCGCCAGTACGTCGGCGACGAGGCCATCCCGTGGCAGTCGGTGATCTACGGCGCGGCTCTCGTCCTCATGATGATGGTCCGCCCGGAGGGACTGCTCCCCGAGGGCGTCGGCCCGGGTCGGCTGCTGCGTCGCAACCGCCGCGCACCGGAGAACCTCCCGACGGAGCAGGAGGCGCTCGCTCGCCTGGGCAAGGCCGCCTCCCACGCCGACGACGACTCGGACGCGCCGGTGCTGCAGGTGCTCGACCTGAAGAAGAGCTTCGGCGGCCTCACCGCCGTCAGAGGCGCGACCTTCGAGCTCGAGCGCGGGAAGGTCACCGCGCTCATCGGTCCCAACGGCGCCGGCAAGACCACGATCTTCAACATGATCTGCGGCACCCTCACCCCGGACCACGGTCGCGTGTTCCTCCGCGGGGAGGACATCACCGGTCAGCCGGCGTACCGGCTCGCCCGCAAGGGCATGGCGCGGTCGTTCCAGGACGTGCGGGTGTGCCAGCGGCTCACCGCGCTCCAGAACGTCGCGATGGGTGTTCAGGGCCAGCCCGGCGAGAAGGTCAGCCGCATCGTCCTGCGGCCCCTCGCCACGTTCCGTACGGAGCGAGAGGTCCGGCAGAAGGCACTCGACTGCCTCGCCCTGCTCGGCATCGCCGACCGGGCCCACCTCCGGGTGTCCGAGCTCTCGTACGGCGACCAGAAGCTGGTGGCCATCGCCCGGCTGCTCGCCACCGGCTGCGACGTGCTGCTGCTCGACGAGCCGACCAGCGGCGTCGACCCGGTCGGCGTCGAGAAGGTGGTCGCGGGCATCGCCCGGCTCCGCGAGCTGGGCCACACCGTCTGCCTGGTCGAGCACAGCGTGCACTTCGTGCAGCGGCTCGCCGACAGCGCGGTCTTCCTCGACCAGGGCGCCGTCGTGGCGCACGGCTCCGTCGACGAGCTCATGAGCCGTCGCGAGCTGGCCGACCTCTACTTCGGGACGTGACGCGATGACCGAGACCACCAGCCCGACCGCGACGCAGGCGCCCCTGCTCGCCGCCTCGGGGATCACCGCCGGCTACGGCAAGCGCCGGGTCCTGCACGGTGTCGACCTCGAGGTCCGACCCGGCGAGGTCGTCGGCGTCCTGGGGCACAACGGCGCCGGGAAGACCACCTTGTTGAAGGCGCTGGTGCGCATCCAGCCGCTCGTGTCCGGCACGGTCGAGTTCCTCGGTGAGCCCGTCACCAAGGTCTCGAGCGTCCAGATGGTGCGGCGCGGCATGTCGATCACCCCGGCCGAGACCCCGATCTTCCGCGAGCTCACGGTGGACCAGAACCTCGAGCTCGGAGCCTCTGGCATCCGCGACCGGGCCGAGGTGCGCCGGCGGATGGACGACGTCTTCAACGTCTTCCCGATCCTGGCCGAGCGTCGCGCGACCTTGGCGGGCCGCTTCTCCGGCGGTCAGCAGCGCCAGCTCTCGATCGGGATCGCGCTCATGGCGGAACCGAAGCTGATGCTGCTCGACGAGCCATCGCTCGGCATCTCGCCGGCGGTCGTGGGTTCGACCTTCAACACGATCCGGGAGCTCGCCGCCAGCCGAGGCACCAGCGTCCTCGTCGTCGAGCAGAACGTGAAGGCCGTGACTGCGGTGGCCGATCGTGTCTACGTCCTGCGCAACGGCGAGATCGTGCTCGAGGAGTCCGGCGACGACGCTCGCCGGCGCGAGGTCTGGTGGGACCTCTTCTGATGGGTGGTCCCGAGAACAACCCACCGGCCCGCGGTGTGCTCCGCGGCGCGACGTCGTACGGCGACGTGGGCTTCAGCCGCTTCCTCCGGGGCGCGTTCCTCTCGGCGGCCGGCTTCGACCGCGAGGACCTCGAGCGACCGATCGTCGGGATCGCCGACCTCACCTCCGACTTCAACCCGTGTCACCGGGGCGTGCCGGGCATCGTCGACGCGGTGCGCCGTGGGGTCGCCGAGGCCGGCGGCCTGCCGATGGTCTTCCCGACGATGTCGCTGGGCGAGACCTTCCTGTCCCCGACGTCGATGCTGCTGCGCAACCTGCTCGCGATGGAGACCGAGGAGCTGGTGCGCGCCCAGCCGATGGACGCGGTGGTCCTCGTGGGCGGCTGTGACAAGACCGTCCCGGCCCAGCTCATGGCGGCCGCGAGCAGCACGATCCCGGTGCTGCTCGAGGTCACCGGGCCGATGCTGACCAACACCTTCGAGGGTGAGCGGGTCGGTGCGTGCACCGACTGCCGGCGCCTGTGGGGCCGCTACCGCGCCGGCGAGCTCGACGACGACCGGATCGCCGCCGCCGAGGGCGCCCTGGCGACGACGTCCGGGACCTGCATGGTGATGGGCACGGCCTCGACGATGGCCACGGTCACCGAGGTCCTCGGGATGATGCTGCCCGGCGGTGCCGCCGCCCCGTCCCCGACCGGTGACCGGCTGCGACACGCCGTGCGCACCGGCCGACGGGCCGTCGAGCTCGTCGACGAGCAGGTGCTTCCGCAGGACGTGCTGACCCCGGACGCCTTCCACAACGCGCTGCGTGCCCTGGCCGCGGTCGGCGGGTCGACCAACGCGATCGTGCACCTGCTGGCGATCGCGCGTCGTGCCGGCGTTCCCCTCACGCTGGCCGACTTCGACGCGGTCTCCGCGGACACGCCGCTCCTGCTGGACCTCAAGCCCTCGGGGAAGGGCTACATGGAGGACTTCCACCGGGCCGGCGGGGTCCCGGCGCTGCTGCGCGAGCTGCGTCCGCTGCTGCGGCTCGACCACCGAGGCGCCAGCGGCCACACGGTCCGGGAGCTGATCGACCAGACGCCCGACCTCGGACCGTGGCAGACCACCATCCGGTCGCTGGCGCAGCCGCTCCAGCCCGGCGGCGCGCTCGCGGTCGTGCAGGGGAACCTCGCCCCCGACGGTGCGGTCGTCAAGGTCTCGGCGGCGACCCCCGCCCTGCTCCAGCACACGGGGCCCGCCGTCGTCTTCGACTCACCGGCCGATGCCGCCGAGCGGATCGACGATCCCGCCCTCGGGATCACCGCCGACTCCGTGCTCGTCCTGCGCAACGCCGGTCCGGTCGGCGCCGGCATGCCGGAAGCCGGCTCGCTTCCCATCCCGAGAACCCTCGCGGGCGCCGGCGTGACGGACATGGTGCGCGTCTCGGATGCCCGGATGAGCGGCACGTCCTACGGCACCGTCGTGCTCCATTGCTCGCCCGAGAGCGCGGTCGGTGGCCCGCTCGCGCTGGTGCGGGACGGCGACCTGATCCGGCTCGACGTCGCGGAGCGCCGCCTCGAGCTGCTCGTCCCCGACCCGGAGCTCGCCCAGCGACGGGCGGCCTGGACCCCGCCGCCCCGCCCCGAGCGGGGTTGGCGACGGCTGTACTTCGACCACGTCCTCCAGGCCCACGAGGGCGCAGACCTGGACTTCATGGTGGGGGACGACCATGCCTGATCTCGCCGGAGGGCTTCCGCTGATCGAGCTCGGCGACGTGCTGTCGTCACCCGCCGCGCTTCCCGACCTGGTACGGGTCCGTCGCAAGGCGTCGCCGGCCGGCGAGCCGCTCGACGTCGCGGCCCGGGTGCGCCGCGAGCTCGCCGAGCCCCTCGAGCAGGTGTCGGCGGGGGACGTGGTCGCGCTGGCCGTGGGAAGCCGCGGCATCGCACGCCTCGCCGAGGTGGTGCGGGCGGTGGTCGACGAGCTGCGGCGGCGTGGCGCCGAGGTCCGGATCGTGCCGGCGATGGGCTCCCACGGCGGCGCGACCGAGGCCGGGCAGCTGAAGATCCTCGCCGGCCTCGGCATCGACGACTCGCTCGGGGTGCCGATCGACGCGTCCATGCGCACCGCGCGGCTCGGAGCGGCCGGTGACGACCTCGACGTCCACATGGCCGCGTCGGTGCTCGACGTGGACCGGGTGCTCCTGGTCAACCGGCTCAAGAGCCACACCTCGTTCAGCGGTGCGATCGAGAGCGGCCTGGCCAAGATGAGCACGATCGGTCTGGGCAAGCAGCGCGGCGCCGAGGAGCTGCACCGGCTCGGCCCGCTCGTGCTGGAGGACAGGATCGTCCGCGCCTATGGCGTCGTCCGTCAGCACGTGCCGGTCCTCGGCGGCATCGCGGTGACCGAGGCCCAGGACAAGTCCGTGCTGTCGCTGGACTTCGTCGGCCCCGACGACATCGGCGGCCGGCGCGAGGCCGAGCTGCTCGACCGTGCTCGACGCAACGAGGCGCGGTTGCCCTTCGACCGCATCGACGTGCTCATCGTCGACCGGATGGGCAAGGACATCTCGGGCACCGGCATGGACACGAACGTCCTGGGGCGGCGCATGGTCCGCGGCAGCGCCGAGCCTCCGTCCCCGCACATCACCAACGTGGTCGTCCTCGACGTCACCGCTGCCTCGGGGGGCAACGCGGTCGGGCTCGGCCTGGCCGACTTCGTTCCGCATGGAGCACTCGAGCGCGTCGACCTGGCCGCGACCTACGCGAACGCGCTCACGGCCGGCCTGCAGGGCGTGCAACGAGCCCAGATCCCCATCGTGCTCGCGACGCCCGCGGACGCAGTGACGGCTGCGGTGACCACCGCCGGCGTTCCCGACCCGCGGAACACCCGCGTGGCGCGGATCCGCAGCACCCTCGCGCTCGACGACCTGCTGGTCTCGCCGGCGCTGCTGGCCGAGGCCGACGACCTCGAGCAGGTCTGGTCCACGCCACGCCCGATGCTCGACGAGCACGGAGAGCTGATCGCGTGGGACGACGCCCCCGCCCAGGAGAAGGAGGCCCCGTGATCATCTCGGCCGTCGAAGCACACACGCTCCGCGTGCCCGTCGAGAAGCCGACGCGCATCTCCACACGGGTGCTCGCCAACCGCGACTACACGGTCGTGCGCCTCCGAGCCGGCACCTGGGAGGGCACCGGCTACATCTACGCCGGAACCTCGGGCGGCACCGTCGTCACCGAGGCCGTGAACGCACTGCTCGTCCCGGTGCTCCTCGGCCGCGACGCCGCCGACATCGTCGGTGCGTGGGACGCCATGTACCAGGAGACACTGCTCCACGGACGGCGCGGCTCGGTCATGCGCGCGATCTCCGCCGTCGACATCGCGTTGTGGGACCTGGCGGGGCACCGCGCCGATCTCCCGCTCGCCCACCTGCTCGGAGGGCCGACCGGACCGGTCCCGGCGTACGCGTCGGGCGGGTACTACCGACCTGACGACGGCGACTGGGCGGAGGCGGTCCACCGCGAGATCACGCGGAACGTCGACCAGGGCTTCACCGACCACAAGATCAAGGTGGGCGGCCTCACCGTCGCGGAGGACGCTCGCCGCGTCGCAGCAGCCGTGGAGGCCATGGCCGGGCGCGGCCGGCTGGCGCTCGACGCCAACAACGCCTACCGCACACCGGTCGAGGCGGCCGCCGCGCTCCGGGCGTTCGAGGCCGCGGCGGGCGACACCGGGCTGTGGTGGTTCGAGGAGCCCTTGTCGCCCGACGACCTGGCAGGACACGCCGAGCTCCGGCGGAGGGCCCACACGGCCATCGCCACCGGCGAGATCGCATCGTCCCGATGGGAGTTCCGCGACCTCCTCCAGCACGGGTCCGTCGACATCCTCCAGCCGGACGCCGGCGTGCTCGGCGGAGTCACCGAGTACATGAGGGTCGCCGCCGCGGCGGCCACCGTGGGCGTACCGGTCGCTCCGCACTGGCACGCGAACCTGCACGCCCACCTCGGAGCCGCGACCAGCAACGGTCTCACCGTCGAGCACTTCGCCCTCGAGAAGGACATCTACAACTTCGAGGTCCTCCTCGAGCCGGAGTCGCGCCTGGCCGTCGCGGACGGGCACGTCATCGTGCCGGACCGCCCGGGCATCGGGATCCGGTTCGTACCAGACCTGCTCGAACGTTTCGCTGCGTGAAACACTGGGCATCCGGCGGATCAGAAGGAGGCGGCGGCGTGGCTTCAGAAGGGGGAGTGGCCTCGGTCGAACGAGCTCTCCATCTCATGGAAGCCCTGCTCGACGGACCGGTGGGCGCCACGGCGCTCGCGGCGAAGATCGGGGTCAGCAAGGCGACCGCGTTCCGGCTGGCGCGCACGCTCCAGAGCAGCGGGTACGTCGTCCAGCTCGACGACAGCCGCTACGCACTCGGGCCGCGGTGCCTGATGCTGGCCGCCTGGGCGTTCGGGCACATCGACATCCGTCGCGAGCTCCGCTGGGCCGAGGAGGAGATCCACGAACGCACGGGCGAGACCGCGCTCCTCTCCGTCCTGGCCGGCCGCGACTCGGTGTGCATCGACTCCATCCCCTCCAAGCACTCCGTCGTCTCGGTGGCGACCGTGGGTGAGGTCTGGCCCGCGCACACCAGCTCGTCCGGGCTGGCGTTCCTGGCCGACGACCCGCCGCTGCTCGACCTGTACCTCCAGGAGCGCCTCCAGCGCTCCACGGACGGGACCGTGACCGACGAGAGCGCCCTGCGCGACCTGGTCGAGGAGTTCCGGAGGCGCGGCTATGCCGTCAACCGCAGCTACTGGCGAGACGGCGTGTGCGCCGTGGGCGCGGTGGTCCACGACGCCACGGGCAAGGCCATCGCGGCCCTCTCGGCGATGATGCCCGAGTTCCGACTCGAGGAGACGGGCGTCGACGAGCTCGGTCGCATCGTGACCGACGTCGCCAGCCGAGCCAGCGAGCGGCTCGGCTACCGCGGCAAGCAGCCGGCACCGCCCCTGCACTGACCCGCAGGTGTCGTCGCCGAGGCGCCAACGGGGCCTCGGTCGGCTTCCGGGTGCCGCGAATCGCCGGAAAACCGTGCGGACCTGTTCACTTTGCTGTTTCATTTTCGACACAAGGGTTGCGCTGTGCGAAACAGCCGCATAGTCTGCCCCTGCAGTGAAGCCCATCACATGCCCAGAAGGCGGTGCCCACATGATCAACCAGTCCATCGACCTCCCCGAGGTCGCCGATGTCCTCGTCATCGGCGCAGGAGCCTCCGGCTCGGTGGCGGTCAAGGAACTCGCGGAAGCGGGCTTCTCGGTCGTCTGCCTGGAGCAGGGCCAGTGGACGCCGCCGGACTCCTTCGCCGGTGACAAGCCGGAGTGGGAGCTGGTCAAGCAGAAGCAGTGGCACCCCAACCCGAACGTGCGGGGCCACGCCTCGGACTACCCGATCGACACCTCCGAGTCGGACGTGAACCCGCTGATGTTCAGCGCGGTCGGCGGCAGCACGATCCTCTACGCGGCTCACTGGTGCCGGTTCCTGCCCTCCGACTTCCGGGTGAAGTCGCTCGACGGCATCGCGGACGACTGGCCGTTCACCTACGCCGACCTCGCGCCGTACTACGAGAAGATCGACCGCGAGATGGGCGCCTCGGGCCTGGGCGACAACCCGGCGTACCCCGAGGGAGAGAGCTTCCCGCTGCCGCCGCTGCCGATCGGCAAGATCGGCCGCAAGGCCGCCGAGGGCATGGACAAGCTGGGCTGGCACTGGTGGCCGGGTGCCAACTCGATCCCGTCCCGGGAGTACCGCCACCGCCCGGGCTGCCAGCGGTTCGGCACCTGCCTCACCGGATGCCCCGCGGGCGCCAAGGCGAGCACCGACCTCACCCACTGGCCGGCCGCGCTCGAGGCCGGCGCGAAGCTGGTGACCGGCGCCCGGGTACGCGAGATCACCGTCGACGCCCAGGGCCTGGCCAGCGGCGCCGTGTACGTCGACCGCAACGGCGTCGAGCGCCAGCAGAAGGCCGCCGTGGTGATCATGGCCGCCAACGGCGTCGGGACCCCCCGCCTCCTGCAGCTGTCGACGTCGAGCCACCACCCGGACGGCCTCGCCAACAGCTCCGGCCTCGTGGGTCGCAACCTGATGATGCACCCGTACGCGGCGGTCGTCGGCACCTACGAGGACCCACTCGACAGCTGGCTCGGCCCGGCCGGTCACGCGATCGAGTCCATGCAGTTCTACGAGACCGACACCTCGCGCGGCTTCGTGCGCGGCGCCAAGTGGAACGTGATGCCCAGCGGCGGACCGCTCGGCATGCGGTCCGGCTACGGCGGTCGGCCGGTCGACGAGTCGTGGGGGGTGAACTTCCACCGCAACGTCAAGGTCAACCTGGGCCGGTCGTTCGAGTGGGGCATCATCGCCGAGGACCTGCCGGACCCCGAGAACCGCGTGGTGCTCGACCCGACGCTGACCGACGCCGACGGCATCCCCGCTCCGAAGATCGTCTACACGAGCTCGGAGAACACCAGCAAGCTCATCGACTTCCACGTCGCCCGGGCCGTCGAGGCCCACGAGGCGTCGGGAGCGCTCACCACCTCGACGACCAAGCTGATGCGTGACTGCGGCTGGCACCTGCTCGGCACCGCGCGCATGGGCGAGGACCCCGCCACGTCCGTGATCGACCAGTGGGGCCGCTCGCACGACGTCCCCAACCTGTACATCATCGACGGCAGCACCTTCGTGACCTCCTCGGGCGTGAACCCGACGGCGACGATCATGGCGGTGGCCCTGCGGTCGGTCGAGCACCTCATCGCCACCCGTCGCGAGCAGCCCGTCTCGGCGTTCGCCTGAGGAAGGACACACCATGCTGACTGCATCTCAACGCGACCGTTTCTCCTCGATCGCCGACGTCCTCATCCCGTCGGCCGAGGGGATGCCGTCGGCCAGCGAGGCCGACGTCCCGACCCGATGGATCGACGATGCCCTGCGCTTCCGGCCCGACCTGGCCGACCGCCTCGTCGCCGCCCTCGACGCCGCCGGCGACCTGCCCGCGACGGAAGCGGTCGAGCTCCTCAACCGCGAGCACATCCCGGACTTCGAGGCGCTCGGCACCCTGACGGCCGGGGCGTACTTCCTCAACCCGGCGGTCAAGCAGCTGATCGGCTACCCCGGCCAGCTGCCGACCCCCGCGCGCGACGACATGGACACCTACATCGACCTGCTCGAGAACGTGGTCGAGCGCGGACAGGTGTACCGCGACGCCAACTGAGCTCGACAGCCTGAACCGAAGGGCCGGATCCTCCTGGGATCCGGCCCTTCGGCGTACCGCGGGGTCGGCAGAGGCGAAGAGGCGTCTCGCTACCTCGACCGCGACGGCCGCGACGCCGTCGACTCCGCGGTGCCAGTGCCCCCGCCGCCGACGCCCGGTGGCTGTGCTCGCGGGCCTGGTGCTGGTCACTCGCGCCGCTGATTCATCACGGTAGGTGGGTGAACCCGCACTCCCCGCGGCGTACCCACCGCGGGAAGTGGCGATTCGACTGCCTACCGTGATGAATCGGCAGGCCTGACGCCGACACCCCAGGGCCACACCTGGCTCACCCGTGGCCAGCCCTCGAGCCATCCCTCGCAGCAGGGCCCAGGTCGGTGACGCCCGAGAAGACTACGTCGGCCATGCCCTCGTGGGCGCCATGCTCGGCGAGCTCGTCGGCGCCACGTGCGGCCTGGGCTACCAGCTGAGTCAGGCCCAGGGCCTCCTGGACACGGACCGGGTGTTCTCGATCGTCATCCTCACCGGCGTGGTGGCCGCCGTCATCCTCTTCCTGGCGGACAGGCTCGAGAGGTCGTTGCTCAAGTGGCGCCCCCAGGCGCAGATGAACTGACGCCGAGGAGGCGCTGATGTCAGCCGGAGCTCTCGCCGTCAGCGGACGCCGAAGGCGTCCGACGCCAGCTTGGCGAGGGCGGCGGGGGAGCCGGCGTCGCGGCAGTCGGCGCGGAAGCCGGGCTTGACCACGGCGTTGGTGACCTGGCGGAGCAGCGCGAGGTAGCGGTCGGACTGGTCGCCGGGGACGGCGAGGAGGAAGACCAGGTCGATCTGCTGGCCGCCCTCGCTGATCGGGGCGGGCAGGGAGGCGATGGCGACCGAGGTGGTCGTCGCGGCCGCGGAGCGGGCGTGGGGGAGGGCGACGCCGCCCGGGAGGGCGGTGGAGCCCTGGGCCTCGCGGGCGAGGACGTCGGCGACGAAGGTGTCGACGTCGGAGATCCGGCCGGCTTCCGCGAGCTGGCCGGCGAGGGCGCGGACGCAGTCCTCGAGCGTCGACCCGAGGTCCTGCTTCACCGAGACGATGCTTGCGTCGAGGAGTTGGTCAGCCATGCGGCCAGTGTTTCACGCGGCCGGCGGGACCCACGCAGGGGCGACGGGCTTCGCGGTGGACGCCTGGAGATCCCTACCGGGACGAGACGTGGTCGAGCTCGAACCAGACGGTCTTCCCGTCGTCCTGCGGTGTGGCGCCCCAGCGCGAGGACAGCGCCTCGACGAGCAGCAGCCCGCGACCGCGCTCGGCGTCGATGGCGGCGAGTGCCGCCGAGGGGAGCCTCGGGTCGGAGTCGGCGACGGACACCCGGAGCCGGGTGCGGTCGAGGTCGGCCTCGACGAGCGCGGACCCCCCACCGTGCTCGATCGCGTTGCTGACCAGCTCGGTGACGAGCAGGACCGCGGTCTCGACGGCCTGGGGACCGACCGGACCGGTCGCGCAGAGGTCGCGGACGAGGGCGCGGGCGGACCGCGTCGCCGTCTCGTCCGCCGACACCGCGAGGGTGGTACTCAGCGGGCGGTGTTCCATCGTCAACCCCCTTGTTGGTCGTCCGACCGCTTACCCCACCCACGGAGTGAGGAAACGGAATCCGGTGTCCGACTAGAATGCTGTGGTGGAAGACACCCCTTATGCCTCCTCGTACGACGCCGGTCTGCTGAGCGTGACCGGATCGGTGGACGAGCTCTCGGGCCCGACGTTCCGCGCCGACCTCGAGAAGGCGTCCGACCACTTCGCACGCGACGTGACGGTGGACCTCACGGAGGTGGACTTCTTCCCCAGCCTGGCGGTGGGCGTCCTCGCCGTCGCCCTCAAGAACGCGCGCAACGCCGGCCGCACCCTGGACGTCGTCGCCGCGCCCGGCTCGATCGTGGCGCGCGTGCTGACGGTCTCGGCGTTGCCGTTCCGCGAGCAGCGGTGACCCTCGAGGGGTCGCCCCACACGCCGTACCACGGCGAGGGCGACCTCACGCCGCTGTCCCCATGACCGCGAACTGGGCCGGCAGCCACGAGTTCGCGGCGCCCCGGGTCCACCACCCGACGGCCGTCGAGCAGCTCCAGGAGCTGGTCGCGGCCGCCCGGGAGGTGCATGCGCTCGGCACCCGGCACTCCTTCACCGACGTCGCGGACACCTCGGGCGACCTCGTCTCGACCCTGTCGCTACCGCCCACGGTCGAGGTCGGCGAGGCCACGGTCCGTGTCGCCGCCGGAGTCCGCTACGGCGACTTGGCGCTGCGCCTCCACGAGCACGGCCGGGCGCTCGCCACGATGGCGTCGCTCCCGCACATCTCGGTCGGCGGCGCCATCGCCACCGGCACGCACGGCTCCGGGGACCGCACCGGCTCGCTCGCCGCCGCGGTGAGCGGCCTCGAGGTCGTCGGCGCGGACGGCGAGCTGCGCACGGTCCGCCGCGGCGACCCCGGCTTCGCCGCCCACGTCGTGTCCGTGGGCGCGCTCGGCATCGCCACCCACGTCACGCTCGACGTCGAGCCGGCCTACGAGGTGCGCCAGGACCTGTTCACCGACGTCCCCTGGGACGGGGCGGACCTCGACGCGCTGACCGGCGCGGCGTACAGCGTCAGCCTGTTCACCCGCTGGACCAACGGGCTCATCGACCAGGTCTGGCTCAAGAGCCGCGGCGCCGAGCCGGGGCTCGCGGCCATGCCGGGCACCCCGGCCGCCACGGTGCTGCACATGCTGGCCGGCGCCGACGTCACGGCCGTGACCGAGCAGGGCGGCGTCGCCGGCCCGTGGCACGAGCGTCTCCCGCACTTCCGCCTCGCGTTCACGCCCAGCCGCGGCGAGGAGCTCCAGAGCGAGTACCTCGTCCCGCGCGCGAACGCCGCCGCCGCGGTCGACGCCCTCCGCGCGATCGCGCCCGGGTTCGCCGACCTGCTCCAGGTCTGCGAGGTGCGCACGATCGCCGCCGACGACCTCTGGCTCTCGGGGGCGTACGCCGGCGACGCGGTCGGCTTCCACTTCACCTGGGTCCGCGACTGGGCGGGCGTGCACGCCGTGCTGCCCGCGATCGAGGACGCGTTGCTGCCCCTCGGGGCCCGGCCGCACTGGGGCAAGTGCTTCCTCGCCGGGGCCGACCGGCTCGCCGCTGCGTACCCCCGCTTCGACGACTTCCGTGACCTCGCCGAGCGGCTCGACCCCGAGCGCAAGCTCCGCAACGCGTTCCTCTCCCGTCACCTCGGCCTCCCCGGTAGGAACGGCCCGTGAGCGTGCTGGTGCGCGGTGGCGTGACGACGATCGGGAGCGACCGGCACTACCCCGAGGAGCGGCCGGCCCGCGGCGTCGAGGTGGGCGATGTGTGGTGGGACGAGCACCCGGTGACCAACGCCGAGTTCGCGCGGTTCGTGGACGAGACCGGCCACACCACGGTCGCGGAGGTGACGCCCGACCCCGCCGACTTCCCGGGCGCCGACCCCGCGACGCTCGTGCCGGGGTCGCAGGTCTTCACCCCGACCGACCGGCCGGTGCACCTCGGCGACTGGACGCAGTGGTGGCGCTGGCAGCCCGACGCGTCGTGGCGCGCGCCGCAGGGACCCGACGGGCCCGGCTGGGCCGACCTCCTCGACCACCCGGTCGTGCACGTCGGCTGGGCCGACGCGTCGGCGTACGCGCGCTGGGCCGGGAAGGCGCTCCCCACCGAGGCCGAGTGGGAGTACGCCGCCCGCGGCGGTCTGCTCGGCCAGGACTTCGCGTGGGGTGACGAGCTGTCGCCCGGCGGCGCGGTGCTGGCCAACACCTGGCAGGGGCCGTTCCCCTGGCGCAGCGACGACGAGCGCGGCCACCACCGGACCTCGCCGGTGGGGAGCTACCCGCCCAACGGCTACGGGCTCGTCGACATGATCGGCAACGTGTGGGAGTGGACCCGGACCCGCTGGACGCCCGGCCACGGGACGGCCGCCGAGGACGTCTCACCGTGCTGCGGCGGCTCCGCGCGGCTCGCCGAGACCGACCGGATGGTGAGCAAGGGCGGCTCGCACCTGTGCTCGCCCGACTACTGCCGGCGCTACCGGCCCGCGGCGCGGCAGGGCAACGGCGTCAACGACACCGCGTCCCACCTCGGCTTCCGCTGTGTCCGGGTGGCCTGACGGGTCCTCCTCGACGGGTGGTCAGGACGCGGCCAGTGGAACGTCGACCACCGGCTGCGGCTGACCGCGACCCTGCAGTGAGGCGATCTCGGTCACCGGGGTGGCGGGGGAAGTGCGCCGGGACAGACCCGACACCAGGACGGCCACCATGAGGGCGGGCGCCAGCAGGACGAAGGCCATCAGGCCGATCTGGATGAACGACTCCGCGGACATGACCAGTCAGTCCCCCGCCGGCCGGGGTGGGCAAACCTGCGGCGCGGGTGTTCTGGACAACACCGGGACTGGGTACGGCGCCCGCATGGCCCGCTTCTCCGCCGACACCCGTGCCCAGGCCGTCGTCGCCGCGCCGCGCTCCGAGATCTGGGCGGCGCTCACCGACCCGGACCTGGTCGCGGAGCTGACGCCGTTCGTCCGCCGCATCACCGCCGACGGCGACCACTGGCGCTGGGAGATGTCGGGCCTCTCGGTCCTCGGCGTCGGGGTCTCGCCCGCGTTCACCGAGAGGATGACCTACGACGAGCCGGAGCGCATCGAGTTCCGGCACGACCCGCCCGCGGGCGCGACCGAACGGTCGGCCGTCGAGGGCTGGTACCAGCTCGAGGAGGGCGAGGCCGGCACCCGGCTCACGACCTCCCTGGAGATCACCCTCGACCTCCCCCTGCCGAAGGTCTCCGGCCCGGCCGTGCGGGCGACGATGAGCACCGTCATCGACCAGATGGGCGAGCGGTTCTCGAAGAACCTGCTCGCCCACCTGGGTGCCGAGGAAGTGGCCTAGGTCCCTGCGCTGGTCCGAGACCCTCAGGCTCGCGCGTCCGCGAGCTCGCGCTCCTCGCCCTCCTGCTGGAGGTGCGGGCGCTGGAGCTTCTCGCCCTCGACGTCGACGTTCGGCAGCAGCCGGTCGAGCCAGCGCGGGAGCCACCAGGCCTTCTCGCCGAGCAGGTACATCAGCGCCGGGATCAGCGCCATCCGCACCACGAAGGCGTCGAAGAGGACCGCGACCGCGAGCGCGAAGCCCATGGACTTGATGATCGGCTCGTCGATCAGGATGAAGGCCGCGAACACCGAGATCATGATCGCCGCCGCGGCCGTGACGACGCGCGCCGAGTTGCGGAAGCCGTCGACGACGGCCTCGCGGGTGCTCATGCCGTGCACGTGCGCCTCGCGCATCCGGGTCACGAGGAAGACCTGGTAGTCCATCGCGAGGCCGAAGACCAGGCCGATCAGGAAGATCGGCATGAAGCTCACGATCGGCTGGCCCTCCATCAGGCCGAAGGCGCCCTCCTGGAAGACCGCCACGGTGATGCCGAGCGTGGCCAGCACCGACATGAGGAAGCCGAACGTCGCCGTCAGCGGGACGAGCACGGAGCGGAAGACCAGCATCAGCAGGACGAACGCCAGCCCGATCACCACGAGGAGGTAGACCGGCAGCGCGTCGCTGAGCCGCTCCGACACGTCGGTGGTGATCGCGGTCAGGCCGGTCACGCCGAGCTCGGCGCCGGTCTCGTCCTCGACCGCGGCCTGCCCGTCGCGCAGGCTCTGGAGCAGGTCCTGGGTCGCGGTGTCCTCCGCGCCGGAGGACGGGGTGACCAGGATCTGCGCACCGGTGCCGGCCTCGTTCACGACCACCACCTGGGCGTTGGCGACGTCGTCCTGCTCGGCCGCCCACTCGGTGACGGCGCCGTACGCCGCCTGCGGGTCGTCCGTCCCGCGGGCGTCGACCACGACCACGAGCGGCGCGTCGCGGCCCGGACCGAAGGCGTCGGCGACCAGGTCGGACGCCTTCCGCTGGGTCGTGTCGGTCGCGGCGGTGCTGTCGGTCGGGAACGCGAGGTGCAGGTCCTTGAGCGGCAGCGCGAGCGCGCCGAGGCCGACGACGGCCAGCAGGGCGACCACGGCCGGCTTGCGACCGACGAGCCGGGCCCAGCGGACGCCGTTGTTGAGGACCGTGCCGTCGGCCTCGCGGCGCGGCGAGTAGCGGCGGACGCGGCCGGCGAACGTCTTCGACTTCAGCAGGCCGAGCACGGCCGGCAGCAGGGTGAGCGCCACCAGGACCGCGATGAAGACCGTCACCGCGGCGGCGACGCCCATCGTGGTGAGGAAGGGGATCCGTACGACCGCGAGCGCGGCCAGGGCGATGAGCACGGTGAGGCCGGCGAACACGACCGCGGAGCCCGCCGTGCCGACGGAGATGCCGACCGCCTCCTCGCGGTCCTCGGTGTGGTGCAGCTCGGTGCGGTAGCGGGCCAGGATGAAGAGCGTGTAGTCGATGCCGACCGCGAGGCCGATCATCGTGGCGAGCATCGGGGTGGTCGAGCCGATGTCGGTGAACGCGGTCATCGCGGTCACGCCCATGATCCCGATGCCGACGCCGAAGATCGCGGTGAGGATCGGCAGGCCGGCGGCGACCAGCGACCCGAAGGTGAGCACGAGGACGACCAGCGCGACGGCGATGCCGATCAGCTCGGACGTGCCGTCGATCTCGGCCATGCCCACGGAGCCCGAGCCGTTGGCCTCCACCTGGAGCCCGTCGGTGCGGTGCTCGGCCAGGGTGTCCTCGAGCGCCTCGATCGTGGACGGCTCGACGTCGGCGACGGTCTCCACGTCGAACTGGAAGCTGATCTGGCCGACCCGGCCGTCCCCCGACAGGGGCGAGAGCGCGGCCGCGTTGTCGAGCGCCTCGTCCTTCGGCGTACCGGAGTCCTGCGCGGCCGCGAGGACCTGCTCCTCCTGCTGGGCCGCCGCCTGGACGGGGTTGGCCAGCGGCGCGTCCTCGGGCATCTGGGGCAGCGCGGCGAGGTCGCGCAGGAGGGCGTCGACGTCGCGCTGGTACTGCGGCTCGTCGAGGGCGTGGCCCTCGGGCGCCGCGACGACGACGTTGACCGTCGCCTGGTCGAAGGCGTCCTGGGAACCGGGGAAGAGCTCGGACTGGAGGTCGGCGGCCTTCTCGGACGGGATGCCCGGGATCGAGAAGGAGTCGCTCATCGGCTTCGACATGGTGGCGGCGACGGTGCCGACCGCGAGCATCGCGACGATCCAGCCGGCGAGGAACAGCGGCCAGCGCCGGTAGGCGAGCTTGCCGAGACGGTGGAGCAGGGTGGCCATGGGTGGACTTCCTGGGTGGTGGGGAAGGGTCAGAAGAGCTCGCGGGCGAGCGCGAGCTGGTCGTCGAAGACGTCGACGAGGGTGCGTTCGGGGCCCTCGGTCACGAGTACGCCGAGGGCGGCGTCGAGGAGGGTGAGCAGCAGGCGCAGCAGCAGTCGGGCCTTGTCGGGCGCGAAGCCCGGGCCCTCACGCTCGACCAGCAGCGCGGCGAACTCGTCGGTCACGGCCTCGAAGCGCTCGTGCGACGCGGCGAGGAGCCGGGGCTCGGCGCGCAGCAGGCGCAGGCCGAGCTCGAGGGACTCACGGTCGGGGTCGCTGACCGCCAGCGCGATCCGGGCGAGCTCCGCCACGTCGTCGACCACCTCGCCGTGGGGGCCGCCGGCGCGGAACGTCGCGAGCGCGTCCTCCGGCAGCTCCGGGTGCGCGCCGAGCACGGCGTCGACCTTGCCCGGGAAGTAGTTGAACAGGGTGCGCCGCGAGACCTCCGCCGCCTCGGCCAGGTCGTCCATGGTGAAGCCGTCCAGACCCCGCTCGTCGGTGAGCCGCTGTGCGCACAGCGTGATCCGGTGGGTGGTCTCCACCTTCTTGAGCTCACGCAGGCTTGTTGCACTCTGGGACATGTAGTGCATTCTTGCACTCTGATCCTACGAGTGCAAATAGGTGGTCGTCATCACAACGCCGGTGACTTGCCGGTAACCGCGGATCGGGGAGAGGGTCGAGCCATGGCCGCCACCACCTCGTCGTACTCGATCACCATGCGCCTGCACACGGCCCCCGACCACGGGGTCGTCGGCGCGGTCGCCACGGCCATCGCGCAGGCGGGCGGCATCGTCACGGCGATCGACGTCGCGGAGTCCAGCCACGAGCGGCTGGTCGTCGACGTCACCTGCTCGGCGGCCGACGCCACGCACGCCGCCTCGCTCGAGCAGGCGGTCGGCCAGGTCGGCGGCGTCGAGGTCCACCGCGTCAGCGACCGGACCTTCCTGCTGCACATCGGCGGCAAGATCGAGGTGACCTCGAAGGTGCCGCTGCGCAACCGCGACGACCTCTCGATGGCCTACACCCCCGGCGTCGGCCGGGTGTCGCGGGCGCTCGCGGACAACCCCGAGGACGTCCCCCGGCTGACCGTGAAGGGCAACTCGGTCGCCGTCGTCACCGACGGCTCGGCGGTCCTCGGACTCGGCAACATCGGTCCCGGTGCCGCGCTGCCGGTGATGGAGGGCAAGGCCGCGCTGTTCAAGCGGTTCGCGAACATCGACGCCTGGCCGATCTGCCTGGCCTCGCAGGACACCGACGAGATCGTGCGTGCCGTCGAGATGATCGCCCCGGGCTTCGGTGGCATCAACCTCGAGGACATCGCGGCCCCGCGGTGCTTCGAGATCGAGCGCCGGCTGCGCGAGTCCCTCGACATCCCGGTCTTCCACGACGACCAGCACGGCACCGCGATCGTCGTGCTCGCGGCCCTGACCAACGCCCTGCGCGTGGTGCGCAAGTCCCTGGACTCCGTGCGCGTGGTCGTCTCCGGCGGTGGTGCGGCCGGTACGGCGATCGTCACGCTGCTCCTCGCCGCCGGCGTCACCGACGTCGTGGTCGTCGACCGGGCCGGCGCGCTGTCGGCCGACGACACCTCGCTCTCCCCGGTGCACGCCGAGCTGGCGTCGGTCACCAACCCCCGGCGCGTCCGCGGCGACCTGCAGACGGTGCTGGTCGGCGCCGACGTCTTCATCGGCGTCAGCGCGCCCGGCGTACTCAAGGCGGAGTGGATCCAGGACATGGCCCCGGACGCCGTGGTCTTCGCCCTGGCCAACCCCGACCCCGAGGTGGACCCCGCCGAGGCCGACAAGTACGCCGCGGTCGTGGCGTCGGGCCGGTCGGACTATCCGAACCAGATCAACAACGTGCTCGCCTTCCCCGGCGTCTTCCGCGGCCTCCTCGACGCCCGCGCATCCGAGGTCTCCATCGACATGCTGCTCCGCGCCGCCGAGGCCATCGCGCTCGTGGTCAAGGACGAGGAGCTCAACCCGAACTTCATCATCCCCACCGTGTTCCACCCCGACGTTCCCAAGGCGGTCGCCGCGGCCATCCGCGGGGACTGATCGGGGACTGAGGCGGCGCTTCGCCGGTCAGCCGCCGCCCTCCGCGGCGTAGAGCGCGGCGCCGACGACGCCGGCCCTGTTGCGCAGCTGAGCCGGCACGATCTCGGTGTCGAGGTCGATCAGCGGCAGGAACTCGTCGGCCGACTTGCTGACCCCGCCGCCGACGACGATCAGCTCGGGGGAGAACAGCATCTCGAGGGTCCGGTAGTAGCGGGTCAGCCGCTTCGCCCACTGCTCCCACGACAGCTCCTCGCGCTCGCGGGCGCTGTTGGCCGCGCGCGACTCGGCGTTGTGGCCGTCGATCTCGAGATGGCCGAGCTCGGCGTTCGGGACGAGGACGCCGTCGTGCACGAGCGCCGAGCCGATGCCCGTGCCGAGGGTCGTGACGATCACCAGTCCGGAGCGGCCCTTGGCCGCGCCGTACCGCACCTCGGCCAGGCCGGCCGCGTCCGCGTCGTTGACCACGTGCACCTCGCGCCCGGTGGCCTCGGTGAGCAGCCTGTCGGCGTCGGTGCCCTTCCACGAGGGGTGGATGTTGGCGGCCGAGAGGGCGACGCCGTGCCGCACCGGCGCCGGCACGGTCACCCCGACGGCACCCGTGCACCCCGGGAACTGCGCGAGCAGGTCCACGAACACCCGGGCGACGTTCTCGGGCGTCGACACCTGGGGCGTGCGGACCCGCACCCGCTCGGCCGCGAAGTCCCCGCGCTCGAGGTCGACCGGCGCCCCCTTGATGCCCGTGCCGCCGAAGTCGATGCCGAACGGTTGCTCGCTGGTCGCCATGCCGCTCAACCTAAACCGTTGGGCCGATGCCGGGAGCACCTGTCACGCTCGGGACGTGCCCACCGAGCTCCCCCTCCCTCGGCACCTCGAGGGACTGCGCGCCGCGATGGTCGCGTTCGTCAGGTACGCCGACCGGGCCGGTCTCGGCGCCCCGGTGCCGACCTGCCCCGACTGGACCGTCCGCGACCTGGTCGCGCACCAGGGCATGGTGCACCGCTGGGCCGCCTCGTTGGTGCGCGGCGAGGCCGACGTCGAGCCTGACGCGTTCGAGGCGGCCGGCCGTGCCGACCCCGACCCGCTGGAGTGGCTGCGAGACGGCGTCATCGAGCTGGCCGAGGCGCTGACCGCGGCACCTGACGACGTGCGGGCGCCGGTGTTCCTCAACGACGCGCCCGGTCCGCGGGAGTTCTGGGCCCGGCGGCAGTGCCACGAGACGACCGTGCACGCGGTCGACGCGCTGGCGGCCTCCCTCGGCCGGTCCCCGGACGCCACCGAGACCTGGATCGAACGCGATCTCGCGGTCGACGGGATCGACGAGCTGCTCGGCGGCTTCCTGGCCCGGCCCCGGTCGCGGCTGCGCTGCGAGGAGGACGCCGTCCTCGTGGTCGCGCCCGACGATGCCGCCGACTGGTGGCTGGTGCGGCTGAGCCCTCGGCCACCGGTCACCACACGACTCGTGGGCACCTCGGCGACCGTCCCGGACGCTGACTGGACGCTCGAAGGCAGCGCGGTCGACCTCTACCTCTCGCTGTGGAACCGGACCTCCCGGCAGGCCCTCGGGGACCGGGCGGCGGTCACCTGGAGCTGAGCCGTGGCTCAACTTTACATTCGCCTATCTCTTGTCAAGTGCGTTGACATTCCGTACGGTCGTGTAAAGCAGTGACCGCCGTCACCGATGGAGGCAGGGGAAATGTCCGAACGGATCGCCAACAGCACCGTCCCGCAGGGATCGACCGAGCGCTGGAAGGACAAGAAGCGCTACCTCTGGCTGATCGGCCTGGTGGTGCCCTCGCTCGCCTTCATCGGGTACGGCGCCTGGTCGCTCACCGGCTGGGGCGTCTGGTTCTGGATCGGCCCGATCGTCATCCTCGGAGTGGTCCCGGCGATCGACCTGGTCGCGGGCCTGGACCGCTCGAACCCGCCCGACGACGTGATCGAGGCGCTCGAGCAGGACCGCTACTACCGGTGGATCACCTACCTCTTCCTGCCGATCCAGTACCTCGGCTTCGTGGGCGCCATGTGGCTCATCGGCGGCGGCGCCGACCTCAGCACCCTCGACAAGATCGGCCTCGCGGTCTCGATCGGCGCGATCGGCGGCATCGGCATCAACACCGCCCACGAGCTCGGCCACAAGCGCGAGGAGAACGAGCGCTGGCTCTCGAAGGTCGCGCTCGCGCAGAGCTTCTACGGGCACTTCTACATCGAGCACAACCGTGGCCACCACGTCCGGGTGGCGACGCCCGAGGACCCGGCGAGCAGCCGGATGGGGGAGAACTTCTACCAGTTCTGGCCGCGCACGGTCCTCGGCTCCCTCAAGTCCGCGTGGAACCTGGAGAAGCGCCGCTACGCGCGCAAGAAGCAGCACCCGTTCCGCCTCGGCAACGACGTCCTCAACGCCTGGCTGATGTCGCTGGTGCTCTGGGGCGCGCTGGTCGCCTGGCTCGGCCTGGAGATCCTGCCGTTCCTGGTGATCCAGGCGGTCGTCGGCTTCTCGCTGCTCGAGGTCGTGAACTACATGGAGCACTACGGGATGCTGCGGCAGAAGGTCGGCGTCGGCGAGCGCCAGCGATACGAGCGGGTCGACCCCTCGCACTCCTGGAACTCCAACAACATCGCGACCAACGTGCTGCTCTACCACCTCCAGCGGCACAGCGACCACCACGCGAACCCGACCCGGCGCTACCAGTCCCTGCGCGACTTCGAGGAGAGCCCGGTGCTCCCTACCGGGTACGCCGGCATGATCGTGCTCGCCATCGTCCCCGCGATCTGGCGCCGGGTGATGGACCCGCGCGTCCTCGCGCACTTCGACGGCGACCTGTCCCGCGCGAACCTCAGCCCGCGCAAGCGCGACAAGATCCTCGCGAAGTACCCGCCGCCGGCCCCGACGGTCGTGGAGGAGGTCGCTCCGCAACCGTCTGGAACCTCCGTCGGGGACGAGGTCATGGCCGCTCGCTGCCCGGGCTGCAGCTACACCTACCGGGTCGAGGAGGGCGACGAGCACGAGGGCTTCGCCGCCGGTACGGCCTGGGCCGACGTACCCGACACCTGGTGCTGCCCGGACTGCGGCGTACGGGAGAAGGTCGACTTCGTGCCGCTCACCGGGGCGGTGGCGTAGTTCCGCGCCTCCTAGACTGGCGTCATGAGCCCGGCCCCGACGATGCGTGAGCGCATCGTGGGGGCCGCGGCCGCGATGACCACCGAGTCCGGGTGGTCGGCGGTCACCATGGGTGCGCTCGCCGATCGGGTCGGGGTCAGCCGGCAGACCGTCTACAACGAGGTCGGCACCAAGCCCGGGCTCGCCGAGGCGATGATCCTGCACGAGCTCGACCGTTTTCTCGGCGTCGTCACGGCCGCCTTCGACGCCCACCCGACCGACCTGGTCGAGGCGATCCGGGCCGCGTCGCGCGAGGTGCTCGAGCTGGCCCAGGACAACAAGCTCCTGCACGCGGTGGTGTCGGCCACCCACGGCGCCGACACCGAGCTGCTGCCGCTGCTGACCACCCACGCCGAGTCGCTGCTCGCCGCGGCCAAGGTGGTCGTGCGCGACCGGATCACGCCGTACGAGGTGCTGCTCAGCCCGGGCCAGCTCGACGCCGGCATCGACATGATCGTGCGCGTGGTGCTCAGCCACGTGATGCAGCCGACGGCCGGTCCGGCGCGGACCGCCGACGACATCGCCTGGGTCGCCGCCCGGGTCCTGACCGTCTAGGCCGCGCGCCGGGCCTCGGCCAGCTCGACCGCCTCGCGGAACGCCTTGGCGACGTACGGCGGGAGCCGCAGCCCGTCCCGGTGCGCCCAGAGGAGCTCGGACTCGACCCGGGTGATCTGGGTGGCGAAGTCGTCGGAGCGGCGGTCGATCCCGAGCGTGCGCATGAGGTCGCCGAAGTCGGCCAGCTGGTCGTCGTCGTTCGCGCCGACGGGGGCGAAGGACAACGAGCGCATCCGGCGCACCAGCCACCGCTGCCAGCCGGCGAGCTGGCCCCACAGCCCGCGCGCGGAGAGCTGGTAGAACGCGTAGTGGCCGGGCTCCTGCCGCTTGATCGGCGCGATGACCGTCTGCGCGATCGCGGTCTCACCCATCTCCACGACGCCGGCGTGGAGGAGGTTGTAGGCGAGGACCGCGGACCGCTCGGTCGCCATGCCGGTGAGGTAGTAGATCATCCGGCAGACGTCCTGGAAGGCGTCGAGGTGGGCGAGCCCTCCGAGGACCTTCATCTTCAGGCTGACGGAGGTGAGGTCGGGCTGGGCCGACGGCCGACCGAGCTCGACCTGGAGCGCGTCGAGGATCAGGCCGTGCTGGACCTCCTGCGGATGCCACACCTCGGCGTAGAAGCGGCGGTCGATCTCCGGCGGGTCCGGCAGCAGGGTCGTCAGCTCGAGCACGTTGCGGTCGACCTCGAGCTCGACGCGCGCCATGTAGTCCAGGACGTGGCCGTAGCGCGCGTTGAACGTCTCCGGCTGCCGCAGGGTGAAGTCGACCGTGGACAGCTCGATCGGCGGGTGCTCCAGACCCAGGCGTTCGACGTGGTCGACGAGTCTCGACTCGTTGAGGGAGGCACGCGGCATGCGGGAATCCTAGGGAAAAGTAAAGACGGCTCTCGTCGGGGTCGTCCCCGACGCTTCCCTACTCTTTCGGAGTGAGTACCGAGGGCGGATTGGGCGACGGCGTCCGCCTCGGCACGGCGACCGGACGCGCCGTCGTCCTCGCCGCGGTGCTCGGCTCCGGCATGACGATGCTCGACGGCACCGTCGTCAACGTCGCGCTGCACACGATCGGGGAGGACCTGGGCGCGAGCCTGGCCGAGCTCCAGTGGATCTCGAACGGCTACCTGCTCTCGCTCGCCAGCTTCATCCTGCTCGGCGGCTCGCTCGGCGACCGGTTCGGCCGGCGTCGGATGTTCGTCGCGGGCACCGTCTGGTTCGCGGTCGCCTCGCTGCTGTGCGGGATCGCGCCCCACCCCGAGGTGCTCATCGCCGCCCGCATCCTCCAGGGCATCGGCGCCGCCCTGCTCATGCCGGGCAGCCTGGCGATGATCCAGGGGGCGTTCGTCCGCGGGGACCGGGCGAAGGCGATCGGCGCGTGGTCGGGGCTGGGCAGCATCGCCGCGGCGATCGGCCCCTTCGTCGGCGGCGGCCTCGTGCAGTACGCCGACTGGCGCTGGATCTTCCTCGTCAACCTGCCGCTCGCGGTGGTGGCCGTGGTCGTCGCGCAGCGCGCCGTGCCCGAGACCCTCGACCCGCACGCGCCGCGGCGGTTCGACCTGGGAGGCGCCGTCCTGGCCGCCCTCGCGCTGGGCGGACTGACCTACGCGCTCATCGAGTGGGGCAGCGTGTGGGCGCCGTGGGCTCTGGTCGTCACCGTGCTGGCGACGGTCGGCTACCTCGTCGACGAGCGGCGCAGCGACCACCCGATGCTGCCGCTCGGGATCTTCGCCGACCGGACCTTCAGCGCCGCCAACGCGATGACGCTGGTCGTGTACGCCGCCCTCGGCGCGGTCCTCTTCTTCCTCGTGCTCCAGCTCCAGACCGTCGGCGGCTACGGCGCGCTCGAGGCCGGCGTCGCGACCCTGCCGATGACCGGGTGCATGCTGCTGCTCGCGTCCAAGGGCGGCGAGCTCGGCTCGCGCATCGGCCCGCGCCTACCGATGACCGTCGGGCCGCTGGTGATGGCGGGCGGCGTTCTGCTCCTGCTGCGCGTCGACGGCGACGTGAGCTACTGGACCGACGTGTTCCCCGGCATGACCGTCTTCGGGCTGGGCCTGGCGCTGATGGTCGCGCCACTCACGGCGACCGTGCTCGCGGCCGCGCCCGACGAGCACGCCGGCGTCGCGAGCGGCGTCAACAACGCGGTCGCCCGCGCCGGCTCCCTGCTCGCGGTCGCCGCGCTGCCGGTCGCCGTCGGCCTCACGGGGGAGGAGTACGCCGACGCCGCGGTCTTCGACGCGGCGTACGGGTCGGCCCTCCTCATCTGCGCGGCACTGCTGGTCGCGGGCGGCGCGATCTCATGGGTGACGATCCGGGACCCGGGGGTCTAGACTCCGGAGCGTCGATGCGCATCACGAAACGAGTTCCATAATGCGCAACAAGGTGTCCTCCGCGAAGACCCTGATCCGGCTGCTCGGGCAGGCCCGGTACGAGGTGCTGCCCACGGCGTCGACGGAGGAGAAGGTGCTCGCGCACGTCCCGCGCGACGTCGTCATCACCGTGACCGCCTCGCCCGGCAAGGGGCTCGAGGCGACGTTCGACCTGAGCGAGCGGCTGACGGGTCACGGGTACACCGTGGTGCCCCACGTCGCGGCGCGCATGGTCGCCGGCCGGAGCGAGCTGGCCGAGATCTGCGAGCGGCTGACCGGCAAGGGCATCAGCCGGATCTTCGTGCCGGGGGGCGACGCCGAGCCGGCCGGCGACTACCCGGACGCGTTGGCACTGCTCGAGGATCTCGCGGACCTCGGCCGGCCGTTCACCCAGGTCGGCGTCACCGGATACCCGGAGTCGCACCCGACCATCCACGACGACCTCACGGTGCAGTCGATGTGGGACAAGCGGCGCTACGCGACCCACGTCGTGAGCAACCTGACCTTCGACCCGGCGGTGATCCGCGACTGGGTGCACCGGATGCGGCGGCGGGGCATCACGATGCCGCTGCTGCTCGGCATCCCGGGACCGGTCGACCGGGCGAAGCTGTTGGCGATGGCCACCAAGATCGGGGTCGGCGAGTCGACCCGGTTCCTCGCCAAGCACAAGGGCACGTTCGCCCGGCTGGCCGCGCCCGGCGGCTTCACCGGTGAGCGGTTCCTGGAGAAGTGCGCGCCGACGCTCGGCGAGCCCGAGGCCCTGGTCGAGGGCCTGCACGTCTTCACCTTCAACCAGGTCGCCGAGACCGAGGCCTGGCGCCAGGACCTGCTCCGTCGACTGGGTGGGCCGTGCGCCGCCGATTCATCACGGTAGGCGGTCGGGTCGGCGCTTCCATGGGTGTACCCGCCCCGGTAGGTGCAAGCTCACCCACCTACCGTGATGAATCGAGGAGAGCCGCCGCCCAGCCCACGCACGCCCACGGCGCCGCGGGTCAGTCCAGGGACAGCGTCATGAAGGTGCTCCACGGGCTGAGGGCGTAGTCCCCGAACGGCCCGTACTCGGTGAACCCGTGGCGGGAGTAGAGCCCGCGCGCCGCGGCGAACCCCTCCGGCGTACCGGTCTCCAGGCTGACCCGGGCCAGGCCGCGCTGCCGGGCGAGGTCCACGAGGTGGAGCACGATCGCCCCGCCGATGCCGCGACCGCGGGCGACCGCCGCGGTGTGCATCGACTTCAGCTCGCCGTGCCCGGCGCCGAGGTCCTTGAGCGCCCCGACCGCCAGCAGCTCACCGTCGACGCGGTAGCCCACGAACGTGATCGCCGGGTCCACCAGCGCCTCGACGTCGAGGGGCGTGCACCTCCTCCGGGGGACTGAGCGCGTTCATCAGCTCGAGGTGGCTGCCGAGCAGCGCGACGACGTCCGGCGCTCGCGGGTCGTCGACCGCGATCACCCCCTCCCCGGTGGGCAGGCTAGGCCACGCGGCCGGTCATCTGGCGTCGAGACACCCGAAACGGCCCTCACCCGGGGACGGGAAGGGCCCGTCCGGGTGTCTCGACGGTCCCCGGCCGGGCCAGGCCACGAAGACGCAGAACGGGTGGCCGGCGGGGTCGGGGGAGTCGATCGCGGTCTGGCGGACCCGGGGATGCGTCATCCGACGACGGTGCGGCGCAGCGCGTCCTCCAGACGAGCGTCGCCGGTCTCGACCACGGTCAGCGGCAGCCCGATCCGCCCGGCGGCCTCGGCGGCCAGCCGGCGCAGCTCGTCGTCCGGGGCCTGGGCCAGCCAGACGACGCGGGTGTAGTGGCCGAAGTACGCGTCGCGCAGCTCCGGCCAGCGGTCGAGGCCGAGCTCCTGCTCGACCGTGCGCGCGAACGACCGCACGAGGAAGTCGGTGAGCAGGTAGGTGCCCGGCTGCTCGTCGAAGAACCTCTCGATCCGCGACGCGCCCGCGTAGAGGTCGTAGCAGTGCAGCCCGGGCAGCCGCTCCAGCCCGAGCTCCTCGCACACCGAGTCGAGGGCGCCGTACGTGCCGCAGTCGGCGTAGCCGACCACCACGGAGGAGTACGCCGGCCGCAGCTCGGTCGCCAGACGACGTACCTCGCCCGCGATCAGCTGGGGCTGGTTGTGCAGCAGCGGCGGCAGCGGGTGGACGTCGACCGGCCAGCCGTGGCGGGCGACGATCTCCTTGCAGGGCTGGGCGATCGCGCCGCAGGCGACGAGGACGACCCGCTGCCGGCCCGAGTCAGAAGCCGAGCTGGTCGACGAAGCGGTCGTTGAAGTCGGCGCGGTCGGAGAGCTCGACATACGTCACCTCCTCCAGCAGCGCCTGCGCCCCCGCGCGCTCGCGCACCGAGAGCAGCGCCATCTTCGCGCCCTCGCCCGCGACGTTGCCGGCGGCGACGATGCGCAGGACCGGCAGCTTCGGCACCAGGCCGATCCGGACGGCGGAGGCCGCGGAGAGGTAGGACCCGAACGACCCGGCGAGCAGCACCTGCTGCACGTCGCGGTGCTCGAGGCCGAGCTCCTCGAGCAGCAGCGTCCACCCGGTCGAGATCGCGGCCTTGGCGAACTGGAGCTCGCGCACGTCGCGCTGCGACAGCACCACGCAGTCCTCGGGCTCGGCGTCGGGCGTGGGCCGGTGCAGGACGAAGACGCGCTCCTGTGCCCCCTTGGAGTTGGAGAGCGTCGTGAGCCGGTCGGCGAGCGAGGGCGCGACCTCCTTGGCGACCTCGTCGGCGACGTACCGCCCGGACGCCTCGAGCAGCCCGACCTTCACCAGCTCCGCGACCGCGTCGACCAGGCCGGACCCGCAGAGCCCCTTCGGCTCCACGTCGCCGATGACGCCGACCTCGACGTCCTCGCCCATCTTCACCACCTCGATGGCGCCGTCCGCCGCCCGCATCCCACACCGGATCGCGCCGCCCTCGAACGCGGGGCCGGCCGGAGCCGCGGTGGAGAGGATCCGGTCGCCGTCGCTGACGACGATCTCGCAGTTGGTGCCGACGTCGATGAACAGCCGGGTGCGCTTGTCACGGTCCATCCCGGTCGCGAGCATGCCCGCGACGATGTCGCCCCCGACGTAGGCGCCGAGGGCCGGGAACAGCGTGACCCGCGCGCCCGGGTGCAGGGTCAGGCCCAGCTCGATGGCGAGCAGGTCGGGCGGCTGCGCCGCCGACATGACGAACGGCGCGACGCCGAGCGGCTCGGGGTCGATGCCCAGCACGAGCGCGGTCATCGTCGCGTTGCCGGCGAGCGCGACCTCGTAGACGTGAGCCGGGTCGACGTCCCCCTCGGCGCAGACCTGCGCGGCCAGGGTCGCCAGCGTCTCCTGGGCCGCGACCCGGAGCCGGTCGAGCGCGGTCGGGTCCATCATCGTCGCGCTGATCCGGGTGATCACGTCGCCGCCGAACGGCTGCTGCCGGTTGAGCATCGAGGCCACCGCGACCGGCGTGCCGGTGCCGACGTCGAGCAGCGTCGCGACCACGGTGGTGGTGCCGAGGTCGAAGGCGACGGCGTACTGCTGCTTCGTGGTGTCGCCGGGCTCGACGTCGACCAGGGCCTCGTCGACGACCACCGCGGTCACCTTGAAGTCCGCCTGCCGGAGCACGGTGGGCAGGCGGCGCAGCACGTGCAGGTCGGCGGTCGGCTCGAGGTCGTCGATCGCCTCGAGCAGTCGGACCAGGTCGGTGCGCTGGTCGGTGAGGGTCGGCTCGTCGAGCTCGACGTACCGCTTCTGGATCGCCGGCCGCAGGATCACCTGCCGGCCCACGCCCACGGTCGCGGCCTTGGGCCGGGTGGTCAGCGGGGGCACGTCGACGGCCAGGTTGCGGGTCGCGTTGACCAGGCACGCCAGCCGCCAGCCGGCGTCGAGCTGCTCGCGGCTGAACGTCTTCACGTCGTGCCGCGTGATGGGGCTCGGTCCGTCGATGCGCACCTTGCACTTGTGGCAGGTGCCGTGGCCGCCGCAGGTCGAGTCGATCGCGATGCCGTTCCACGACGCGGAGTCGAAGACGGTGACGCCCGGCGGCACCCGCACCTGGCGGTGCGCGGTGCGCTCCGGGTCGGTGTCGCGGACCGTGAACGACAGCTCGACCCGGCCGGTCCCGTCGTGCTGCGCCGGCTCGGCCCCGGGTGTGGGCAGCAGCCCCTCGCGCCGGAACGCGTCCAGGTCGACGTCGGGCAGTTCGTCGGTCACGCGGTGCTCATGCCGTCGCGGCCGCCTTCGCCCGGTGGGCGGAGATCCAGGCCATGCCCCAGTCGTCGTGGTCCAGGAACACGTCGGCGGCCTTGACCGCCTCGACGATCTGCGGCGTGCGGGTGTCCATGATCGCGCTGGTCAGGCCGGCGGTCATGGCCATCGGCAGCCACGCGGCGCCGAGCGTGTGCCGGTCGGGCATGCCGAAGGAGGTGTTCGACGCGCCGCAGGTCATGTTCACGCCGAACTCGTCGCGGATCCGGCGCATCGTCTCGAAGGTGACGAGCGAGGTGCCGGTGTCCGCGCCGATCGGCATGGCCAGCGGGTCGATCACGATGTCGGCCTGGGCGATGCCGTACTCCTCGGTCGCGACCCGGATGATCTTGCCGGTGAGGTCGACGCGCTTGTCGGCCTCCATCGGGATCTCGTCGTGGTCGTTGGGCAGCGCGATGATCGCGGCGTCGTACTTCTTCACCAGCGGCAGGATCGCCGCGAGGCGGTCGTCCTCGGCGGTGACCGAGTTGACCAGCGCCCGGCCCTGGTAGACCGACAGGCCGGCCTCGAGCGCCTCGACCACTGAGGAGTCGATGCAGATCGGCAGGTCGGTCAGCGACTGGACGAGCTGGATCGCCTTCGCCAGCAGCTCGGGCTCGTCGGTGAGCGGGACGCCCATGTTGACGTCGAGGACGTCGGCGCCCCCCTCGACCTGGGCGATGACGTCCTTCTCGATCGCGGACATGTCGCCGGCGCGGAGCTGCTCCTGGAAGATCCGCCGGCCGGTCGGGTTGATCCGCTCGCCGATCAGGCAGAACCGCTGGTCGTGCCCGAGCACGACCTCCTTGGTCGCCGAGCGGAGGACGGTGTGGAGGGTCATGCAGGCACCTTGGCCCGGCGCTCGTCGAGGAGGGCCTTGGCCTTCTTGACGGTGGCGGAGGCGTCGGCGGCGTACCCGTCGGCGCCGACCGCGTCGGCGTACTCCTGCGTGACCGGGGCCCCGCCGACCATGACGACGACCTGGTTGCGCAGGCCGGCCTTCTCGAGCGCGTTGATGTTGGCCTTGAACATCGGCATCGTCGTGGTGAGGAACGCCGAGAAGCCGACGATGTCGGGCTGGTGCTCCTCGATCGCGGCGACGAACTTCTCCGGCGCGACCTGCACGCCGAGGTCGATCACCTCGAAGCCGGCGCCCTCGAGCATGATGTTGACGAGGTTCTTGCCGATGTCGTGGACGTCGCCCTTGACCGTGCCCATGAGGAACTTGCCGACGGTCTCGACGCCGGTCTCGGCGAGCAGCGGGCGCAGCCGCTCCATCGCGCCGGCCATCGCGCGGCCGGCGATGAGCATCTCGGGCACGAAGAAGTCGCCGCGCTCGAAGCGGGCGCCGACCTCCTCGAGCGAGGGGATGAGCGCGTCGAAGAGCAGGGTCTGGGGCTCCATGTCGAGCGTCAGCCCCTCCTCGGTCAGCTCCAGCACGCGCGGTGCGTTGCCGACCAGGGTCTCGTCGTAGAGCCCTTGCAGGATCTCCTCTGGGGTCATGCCACACCCTCCTTGGGTGCTCGGCCGCGCAGCAGCGTGGACAGCTGCGCGGCATGGGACGACAGGTTGGTGCCGAGCTGGTCGAGGCGGTCCTCGAGTCGAGGGGTGGGGCCGGAGATGCCCAGGGCGGCGACCACGTCGCCGCGGGAGCCGTGCACGGGGACGGCTACGCCGGTGAGGCCGATCTCCAGCTCGCCGTCGGTGATCGCCCAGCCGCGCTTGCGGGTGCGGGCACCGTCGCTGCGGAGGGCGTCGGCGTCGGTGATCGTCTGCGGGGTGAGGGCCTCCAACGGGCCGTCCGGGAGCGGCAGCGCGCCCCACGCGAAGAACACCTTGCCCAGCGCGGAGGTGTGCGCGGGGACCTCGATCTCGGTCCAGTCGCGGGTGCCGAGCAGGTAGCGGCTGTCGACCTGCGCGACCTGCACGACCTTCTCCCCGCGGGTCACCGAGAGGTGGACGGTCTCGCCGGTCTCCTCGCCGATGCGCTCCATCGCCGGTCGGGCGAGGCGGACCAGCTCCTCCCAGGGGTCGTGCCGGGCGGCGTACAGCCAGAACAGGCTGCCGGCGACGTACGACCCGTCGCGGTCGCGCTCGAGCAGGTCGGCGCGCTCGAGGGCGGCCAGCATCCGCGAGGTCGTCGACTTCGCGAGGCCGCTGGCCTCCTGGAGGTCCGCGAAGGTCAACGGCTCGCTGGCGTGCACGACCGTCGCCACGAGCTGGGCCGCTCGGTCGACCGCCTGGGTGCCGGTGCTGGGTTCTGCCATGACCTTCCGTCCTGTTCCATGTTATGGAACGCTGGTCCCACATGATGAGGTTAGGCAGGAGGGCCGATGTTCCGCAACCGGATGCCGCGATACGAGGTGCTGTCCGAGGAGGCGATGGCGACGCTCGACGGCGGCTGGCGCCGGCTGGTCAGCGAGATCGGCGTGGAGTTCATGGACCCCCGGGCCCGGGACCTGTTCGCCGCGGCGGGGCAACGGGTGGAGGACGAGAAGGTCTTCCTGGACCCGGACTTCGTGCTCGAGCAGGTCGCGAAGGCGCCCCGGGAGTTCGACCTCCAGGCGCGCAACCCCGACAACTCGGTGCACATCGGCGGTGACGCGATGGCCTTCGGCGCGGTCTACGGCCCGCCGTTCGTCCGCGACGGCGCGGTCCGCCGCGACGGCACCATGGAGGACTTCCGGAACTTCGCGAAGCTGGCGCAGTCCTTCGGCGTGCTCGACTCCGCCGGTGGCGTGGTCACCGAGCCGAACGACACCCCGCTGGACAGCCGGCACCTCGACATGACCTACGCGCTCCAGACGCTGACCGACAAGATCTACATGGGCAACGTCGTGTCCGGCGTCAACGCGCGCGACACCATCGCGATGACCGAGATCCTCTTCGGCTCCCGTGAGGCGATCGAGGAGACGCCCGCGCTGATCTCGCTGATCAACTGCAACAGCCCGCTGCGGTGGGACGACCGGATGCTGGAGGCGCAGTTCGAGTACTCCGCGGCCAACCAGCCCGTCGTCCTGACCCCGTTCATCCTCATGGGCGCGATGTCGCCGGTGACGATCCCGGCCGCGCTGGTGCAGCAGATGGCCGAGGCGCTGTCGGGCATCGCGCTCTCCCAGCTCATCCGGCCGGGCTGCCCCGTCGTGTTCGGGTCGTTCCTGTCCAACATCGACATGCAGTCGGGCTCGCCGACGTTCGGTACGCCGGAGTCCGGGATCGGCCTGCTCTGCACCGGCCAGATCGCGCGGCACTTCGGGCTGCCGTTCCGCACCGGCGGCGGGCTCACGTCCTCGCAGGTGCCGGACGCGCAGGCCGGCTACGAGGCGATGATGACGCTGCTGCCGACGTTCCTCGCCGGCGCCAACTGGGTGATGCACTCCGCCGGCTGGCTCGAGGGCGGCCTGGTGTCGGGCTACGAGAAGTTCGTCATCGACTGCGAGCTCGTGCAGATGCTCCAGCATGAGTTCACGCCGCTGGAGATCGACGAGGCCTCGCTGGCCTTCGACGCGCACCAGGAGGTCGGCCACGGCGGGCACTTCCTCGGCGCGATGCACACGATGGAGCGGTTCCGGACCTGCTTCTACCGCCCGTTCCTCTCCTCGTCGGAGAACTACGAGCGCTGGATGCGGGGCGGCGCCAAGGACACCGCCGCCCGGGCGGGCGAGATCTACCGGCAGAAACTCGAGGAGTACGAGCAGCCGCCGCTCGACGACGCGATCCGCGAGGAGCTCGAGGCCTACGTCGTGCGCCGGCGCGCCGAGCTGGGTGACTGAAGTGGAGTAGGTCGCTAAGACTTACCGCGTGGGCAGCACGCGGGTCCTGCTGTGGAGCGGGGCGCTCCTCGTCGGCGCGCTGGCGCTGACCGAGAGCTTCGTGCTGCTCCCGGCCGTGTTCGCCGCCTACGCCGGGGCCGGTCGGGTACTCGTCCTCGAACGACACGCGACGAGATCGGGAGGCCGGAGATGACCGCACCGCAGAACGACCGCACCGACCGGCTCGACGACCTCGATCAGCTCGACCGGATCCGTCAGCGCCGGGCCGTCCACCGGGCCCAGGTCCTCGCCGAGCTGCTGGACCGCCGCCCCGACCTCTGGGGCGTCCACTCCCCGGCCGACGTGGCGGCCGAGTTCGTGCTCTGGTCCGCCTGACGCCGACTCGGCGACCGGGGCGGTCCAGACAGGATCAGCTTCGCCGGGTTCGTGATTCGGACTTTTGGGAACCGGTGCGCATGACGCTCCTGCAGGACCGGCCGATCGAGGTGGCACAGGCAGCCACGTCCCGTGCGGCGCGGTCCGTCGCCTACGCCGAGCTGATGGGCCGGCATCCGGAGCTGCGCGACCTCGGCACGCCGGCGACGATCGTCACCGACGCGATCCTCTGGTCGGTCTGACCCCTAGCGGAAGACCACCGTCCGCGACCCGTTGAGCAGCACCCGCGACTGCGAGTGCCACCGGACCGCACGGGAGAGCACCTGGGCCTCGACGTCGCGGCCGGCGCCGACCATCGCGTCCTGGTCGTAGGTGTGGTCGACGCGCATCACGTCCTGCTCGATGATCGGGCCCTCGTCGAGGTCGGCGGTGACGTAGTGGGCGGTGGCGCCGACGAGCTTCACGCCGCGGTCGAAGGCCTGGTGGTACGGCTTGGCGCCCTTGAAGCTCGGCAGGAACGAGTGGTGGATGTTGATGGCGCGCCCGGACAGCGCACGGCACAGGTCGTCGGACAGCACCTGCATGTAGCGGGCCAGCACGACGAGGTGGACGTCGTGCTCCTTGACCAGCTCGAGCAGCCGCGCCTCGGCCTGCGGCTTGGTGTCGGGCGTGACCGGCACGTGCTCGAACGGGACGCCGTAGGACCGCACCATCTCGCCGGCGTCCGGGTGGTTCGACACCACGACGGGCACGTCGATCTGGAGCGAGCCGGTGCTGGCGCGGAACAGCAGGTCGTTGAGGCAGTGCAGGTGCTTGGACACCATGATCAGGGTCCGGTACGGCGACCGCGCGTCCCACAGCTCGAAGCGCATCTCGAACTCGGCGGCCACGTCGGCGAAGGCGGCGCGCAGGCCCTCCGCGGTCGCCTCGCCGGGGACCGTGAAGTCGATGCGCATGAAGAACTGGCCGCTGAGCCGGTCGCCGAACTGCTGGCTCTCGAGGATGTTGCCGCCCTGCGCCACCAGGAAGCCGGACACGGAGTGCACGATGCCGGGCCGGTCGGGACAGGACAGGATGAGCACGAAGTCACCCGCCGCGATGGTGGGTGGGGCGAGAGAGGGCACGGTTCACCTTCGGGTCGGGCGTTGCGCAAGCCGAAACTCGACACTGCGATACGCAACAATTCTCCGCTACTGTCGCCATCGTGAACGACGCGAGCGCCAGCGTCCAGTCGGTCGACCGGGCGCTGACCATCCTGGAGGTGCTCGCGCGCCTCGGTGAGGCCGGGGTCACCGAGATCGCCGGCGAGCTCGACGTCCACAAGAGTACGGCGTTCCGGCTGGTCAGCACGCTGGAGTCGCACCGCCTGGTCGAGCAGACCACCGAGCGCGGCCGCTACCGGCTCGGCGTCGGCGTGCTGCGCCTCGCCGGCGCGACCACCGCGCGGCTCGACCTGGTGCAGGAGGCGCGCCCGGTCTGCCGGCAGCTGGCCGCCGACACGGGCGAGACCGTCAACATCGCCGTCCTCTCCGAGAGCTCGGCGCTCTACCTGGACCAGGTCGCCGGCTCCTCGGCGCTCCAGCCGCACAACTGGGTCGGCCAGCACATCCCGCTGCACGCGACCAGCAACGGCAAGGTCCTGCTCAGTGGCCTGGACGACAAGCGGGTGACCGAGGTGCTCGGCACGCTGTCGCGCTACACCGCCCTGACCATCACGACCAGGGCGAAGCTGCGCGAGGAGCTCGCGGTCGTCCGCGAGCAGGGGTACGCCGTCGCGGTCGACGAGCTGGAGGAGGGGCTGACCGCCGTGGCGGCGCCGATCCGCAACGCGCACGGCGACGTGGTCGCCTCGATGAGCGTCTCCGGTCCGACGTTCCGGCTGCCCGAGGGCCGGGTCGCCGAGGTGCTCGACCTCCTCGTCGAGGCCGCCGCCGAGGTCTCGCACCGCCTCGGCTGGGGTCACCGCTGAGTCACAACTCGGGCGTTCTGCTTGACGACCGGAGCACCCCGCAGCATTCTCAGCACTGACAACCAGTTGCGCGGAGAGAAGCATGTTGCGTCATACGCAACGACGGACCCGCGCAGGGAGTGGGTCAGGTGGCAGAGCTCTACCTCGATGGCGCGTGGACGAGCGCGCTGGGTGGAGCGCGCCGCGAGATCCGATGCCCGGCCGACGGCTCGCTCGTCGCCGAGGTCGACGAGGCCACCGCCGAGGACACCGAGCGGGCGATCTCCGCGGCGCACCGCGCGTTCCACCAGGGCTCCTGGCCGCTGCGGCCGGCACGCGACCGGGGCGACCTGCTGCTGACGGTCGCCGACCTGATCGACCGCGACGCCGACGTGCTCGCCCGGCTCGAGTCGCTCGACACCGGCAAGCGCTTCGTCGAGAGCCAGTACGACATGGCCGACGTCGCCGCAGTGTTCCGCCACTACGGCCGGGTCGCCGCCGAGGAGGCCGGCCGGATGGTCGACACCGGCAACGCCGACGTCGTCAGCCGGATCGTGCACGACCCCGTCGGCGTCTGCGGCCTGATCACCCCGTGGAACTACCCGCTCCTCCAGACCTCGTGGAAGGTCGCGCCGTGCCTGGCCGCCGGCAACACGTTCGTGCTCAAGCCGAGCGAGCTCACGCCGCACACCGCGATCCACCTGATGCGGCTGCTCGAGGAGGCCGGGCTGCCCGCGGGCGTCGGCAACCTCGTGCTCGGCGCCGGCCCGACCGCGGGCGCGCCGCTGGCGACCGACCCCCGCGTCGACCTGGTGTCCTTCACCGGAGGCCTGGCCACCGGCCGCGCCCTGATGGCGGCGGCGTCGGCCACCGTGAAGCGGGTCGCGCTCGAGCTCGGCGGCAAGAACCCCAACATCGTGTTCGCCGACGCCGACCTCGACGTCGCCCTGGACTTCGCGCTCACCGCGGTCTTCCTGCACTCCGGCCAGGTCTGCTCGGCCGGCGCGCGGCTGCTCGTCCAGGACGAGATCCACGACGCGTTCGTCGACCGGCTGGTCGCGCGCGCCGAGCTGATCCGCCTCGGCGGGCCGTTCGACGACAAGGCCGAGACCGGCCCGCTCACCAGCGCCGCCCACCGCGACAAGGTCGAGGCGTACGTCGCCCGCGGGCTCGCCGAGGGCGCCGTCCTGCGCAGCGGCGGCCGCCGCCCGGACGACCCCACGCTCGCCGACGGCTTCTACTACCTGCCGACGATCCTCGACGGCTGTCGCAGTGACATGTCGATCGTGCAGGACGAGTCGTTCGGCCCGGTGCTGACCGTCGAGACCTTCCGCGACGAGGACGACGCGGTGCGGATCGCCAACGACTCGATCTACGGCCTGGCCGGTGCCGTGTGGACCCAGGACGCGGGCAAGGGCCAGCGGGTCGCGGGCCGGCTGCGGATGGGGACGGTCTGGATCAACGACTACCACCCGTACGTGCCGCAGGCCGAGTGGGGCGGCTACAAGCAGTCCGGGATCGGCCGCGAGCTCGGGCAAGCGGGCCTCGAGGAGTACCGCGAGACCAAGCACGTCTGGCACAACGTCCGTCCCGCCGAGCAGAGGTGGTTCCAGGGGTGAGCGCACGCGCGGACCGGTACGACTACGTCATCGTGGGTGGCGGCTCGGCGGGGTGCGCGCTCGCGAACCGGCTCTCCGCCGACCCCGGCACCTCGGTCCTGGTGCTCGAGGCCGGTCGCTCGGACTTCCGGATCGACCCGTTCATCCACATGCCGGCGGCCCTGCCCTTCCCGATCGGGAACCGGCTCTATGACTGGAAGTACGAGACCGATCCCGAGCCCAACCTGGGCGGCCGGCGCGTGTTCCACGCCCGCGGCAAGGTCCTCGGTGGCTCCTCCTCGATCAACGGGATGATCTTCCAGCGCGGTAACCCGATGGACTACGAGCGGTGGGCCGCCGACCCGGGGATGAAGGAGTGGGACTACCTCCACTGCCTGCCCTACTTCAAGAAGATGGAGACCTGCCTCGCCGGAGCCGACGCCTGGCGCGGGGGCGACGGGCCGCTCGTCCTCGAGCGAGGGCCGGCCGACAACCCGCTGTTCACCGCGTTCTTCGAGGCCGTCCAGGAGGCGGGCTACCCGCTGACCGACGACGTCAACGGCTACCGCCAGGAGGGCTTCGCGAGGTTCGACCGCAACCTGCACCGCGGCCGCCGCCTCTCCGCCGCCCGGGCCTACCTCCACCCGGTCAGGGACCGGAAGAACCTCCGGGTGGAGACGCTGGCCTTCGTCACCGGCGTCACCTTCGAGGGCAAG
Organism: Nocardioides pyridinolyticus; assembly: GCF_054653575.1. NCBI lineage: Bacteria > Bacillati > Actinomycetota > Actinomycetes > Propionibacteriales > Nocardioidaceae > Nocardioides > Nocardioides pyridinolyticus. Next base: position 61,928 of record NZ_BAAIFY010000018.1, read on the forward strand.
CGCGCGACCGGGGTCGACTACACCCGGGCCGGTCGGCGGCGTACCGCCCGCGCCGGCGAGGTGATCCTCTGCGGCGGCGCGATCAACAGCCCGCAGCTGCTCCAGCTCTCCGGGGTCGGCGACGAGGCGCTGCTGAAGCAGCACGGCATCCCCCTCGTGCACCACCTCCCCGGCGTCGGCGCCAACGCACAGGACCACCTCGAGGTCTACATCCAGTACGCCTCCAAGCAGCCGGTCTCGATCGCGCCGGGCCTGCGGTGGCGCAAGCGCCCGGGCATCGGCTACCAGTGGCTGGTCCACCGCCGCGGGCTCGGCGCGACCAACCACTTCGAGGGCGGCGGCTTCTGCCGGAGCAACGAGGACGTCGACTACCCGAACCTGATGTTCCACTTCCTGCCGGTCGCGATCCGGTACGACGGCTCCGCGCCGACGGAGGGTCACGGCTACCAGGTGCACATCGGGCCGATGTACGCCGACACCCGCGGCCACGTGAAGATCCGCAGCCGCGACCCGAAGCAGCACCCGTCGATCCTCTTCAACTACCTCTCGACCCCGAACGACCGCCGCGAGTGGGTCGAGGCGGTCCGGGTCGCGCGCGGCATCCTCAACCAGCCCGCGTTCGCGCCGTACAACGACGGCGAGCTCTCGCCCGGCAAGGACGTCGAGACCGACGAGCAGATCCTCGGCTGGGTCCGCGCCGACGCCGAGACCGCGCTGCACCCCTCCTGCACGGCGAAGATGGGCATCGACGAGACGTCCGTCGTCGACCCCGGCTCGATGAGGGTGCACGGCGTCGAGGGACTGCGCGTCGTCGACGCCTCGGTCTTCCCCTACGTCACCAACGGCAACATCTATGCCCCCGTGATGATGGTCGCCGAGAAGGCCGCGGACCTCATCGCCGGCAACACGCCGCTCCCGCCCGCCGACGTGCCGTACTACCGGTACCGCGACGGCATGCCGCTCTATCCCGAGGAGTCCTCATGAGTGACGCCGCCCTCTCCGTGAAGAACCTCTGGAAGATCTTCGGCCGCGGGGCCGAGAGGATCGTCGGTACGCCGGACGCGGAGCTGTCGCGCGCGGACCTGAAGGAGAAGACCGGCTGCGTCGTCGGCGTCCGCGACGTGTCCTTCGACGTCGCCCCCGGCGAGGTGTTCGTGGTCATGGGCCTGTCCGGCTCGGGCAAGTCGACCCTGGTGCGCTGCCTCACCCGGTTGATCGAGCCGACCGCCGGTGAGGTGGTCATCGACGGCCACGACATCACCAAGGCGAGCGAGAGCGAGCTGCGCGAGCTGCGGCGCTCCCATGCCTCGATGGTGTTCCAGCACTTCGGCCTGCTGCCGCATCGCCAGGTGATCGACAACGTGGCCTACGGGCTCGAGGTCCGCGGGGTCGGACGCAAGGAGCGTCGCGCCAAGGCCGCGGAGATCGTGGACCTGGTCGGCCTGTCCGGCTACGAGACGTCGTACCCCGACCAGCTCTCCGGCGGCATGCAGCAGCGCGTCGGCCTGGCCCGCGCTCTGGCCAACGACCCGTCGCTGCTGCTCTTCGACGAGCCGTTCTCCGCGCTGGACCCGCTGATCCGCCGGGACATGCAGAACGAGGTCATCCGCCTGCACCACGAGCTCGGCAAGACCATGGTCTTCATCACCCACGACCTCCAGGAGGCGTTGAAGCTCGGGGACCGGATCCTCATCATGCGCGACGGCGCGCTCGTCCAGATCGGTACGCCGGATGACGTGGTCGGCGCACCGGCCGACGACTACGTCAAGGACTTCACCTCCGACGTTCCGCGCTCGCACGTGCTCACGCTCAAGTGGGTGATGCGCGAGCCGCGCCCGGACGACTCGTCCGAGGGGCCGGTGATGAGCTCCGACACGATCGTGCGCAAGGCCGCCCAGGCGGCGCTCGCCTCCGAGCACCCGGTGCGGGTGGTCGACGACGGGGAGCTGGTCGGCATCGTCGACGACGACGCCATCCTCCGCGTGGTGGTCGCCGAGGAAGAGGCGCACGTCTGATGGCCGCGACGCTCGCCCCGGAACGGCCACCGGAGCAGGAGAGGCCGGAGCAGCCGGCCGCCGGCGAGCCGTTCTCGCTCCCGAGGTGGGGATGGGCGCTGGTCGTCGTCGGTGGCTGGATCGTGGTCTGGGCGTTCACCAAGGGGACCGACACCCTCGAGATCCCGGTGCGAGAGCACACCGACGTCCAGCAGCAGCTGACCGACTTCCGCGACGCGGTGCTCGCGAGCCGCGACACCAACCCGATCATCCAGTTCACCTACGACCTCGGCGCCTGGTTCACCGACGTCGTCGGCCGGGTGCAGCGGCTGATCTCGATCGCCGACCTGCCGCGGCCGGTCCCGCAGATCGGCTGGCTCGGCGTGGTCGCGATCGCGACCTGGGTCGGCCTGGCGGCCGCGGGCTGGCGGATCGCGGTCCTCGTCGCCGCGTCGTTCCTCTCCTTCGGGCTCTTCGGCTTCTGGTCGGACTCGATGGACCTGCTCATCGTCACGTTCGTCGCGGTGGCGGTCGTCGTGCTGATCGGACTCCCGCTCGCGGTGTGGCTGGGCACCACGCGCCGGCCGTGGGTCGTCGGCACGATCAACACGGTCCTCGACATCCTCCAGACGATGCCGACGTTCGTGTACCTGCTGCCGATCGTGCTGTTCTTCGGCATCGGCGCCTCGGCGGCCGTCGTGTGCACCTTCGTCTATGCGCTCCCGCCGCTCATCCGGATCGCCGGCTTCGGCATCCGCAACGTGTCGACCACGACGATCGAGGCGACGAACGCCGCCGGCCAGACGCCGTTCCAGCGGCTGCGCAAGGTGCAGCTGCCGATGGCCCGCAAGACCATCGTGGTGGGGCTCAACCAGACGATCATGGCGGCACTCTCGATGGCCACGCTGGCGGCGATCGTCGACGGGCCGGGCCTCGGCCAGCCGGTCCTCAATGCGCTGGAGCGGAGTGATGTGGGCGGTGCCTTCGTGCCCGGCATGCTCATCGTCGTCATGGCGGTCATGCTCGACCGCTCCACGACCGCCGCCAGCGAGGCCTCGGAGAAGGCGGCCCGCGGCCAGGTCGACCTGCGGCTGCGCCGGATCGTCCTGGTGGTCACCGGCGTCGTCGCGCTGGTCTGCGTCTACGTCTCGCGGACCTACATCAAGCTCGCGGAGTTCCCGGAGACCGATTGGGGCCCGACGCTCGCGGGCTGGGTCGACGACTTCAGCGAGCGGTTCACCGACGCGGTCTCGGGCGCGACGGAGTGGTTCAAGGACGTGGTCTCCGCCGGGCTGCTGAACCCGTTCCAGGAACTGCTCGCGGAGTCGCCGTGGTACGTCACGGCGATCGCGATCCTCCTGCTCGCCGCGGTCCTCGGCGGGCTGCGCGCGGTCGTGCCCACCGTCATCTGCCTGGCCGGCCTGCGCTTCTTCGGCCTGTGGCACGATGCGATGGTCACGCTCTCGATGACGCTGGTCGGCACCGTCCTGGTCATGGTCCTCGCGGTGGTCTTCGGCGTGTGGATGGCCCGCCGGCGGCGCGTCGACCTCGTCCTGCGGCCGCTGCTGGACACCGGCCAGACGATCCCGCCGTTCGTCTACCTGATCCCGATGCTGGCGCTCTTCGACGTCACCCGCTTCACCGCGATCGCCGCCGGCATCATCTACGCGGCCCCGGTGGCCATCAAGCTCGTCGCCGATGGGGTGAAGGGCGTCTCCGCCAGCACGATCGAGGCCTCTCGCTCCACGGGCGCGACCTCCTGGCAGGAGATCACCAAGGTGCAGCTGCCGATGGCCCGCGGCTCCCTGGTGCTCGCGGCCAACCAGGGCCTGCTCTACGTGCTGTCGATGGCGGTCATCGGCGGCATGGTCGGCGCGGGCGCGCTGGGCTACGACGTCGTCCTCGGCTTCTCCCGCTCGGAGGAGTGGGGCAAGGGCGCCGCGGCGGGCATCAGCATCGTGCTGCTCGGCATCATGGTCGACCGCATCTGCCGGGCCGCCGCGAGCCAGCAGGCCGTCACCCGCGACCCCACCAAGCGTCCCCGGTGGCGCGCCGCGGGCTGAGGGCCGACGTCTCGGACAACAACAAGAGATCGCACACGCGACGACGGAGGAGATGCAATGCGGAAGAGGATCGGAAGGCTGGCGGCCGTCGCGGCGTGCGCGACGCTCGTCCTGGCGGGCTGCGGCGACAGCGGCTCGATCGAGGAGGAGACCGAGGCCAACGAGGCGGCCGCCTCCGAGGCGGGTGGCGACTGCGGCGAGCTCAACATGGCGGTCAACCCGTGGGTCGGCTACGAGGCCAGTGCCTACGTCGTCGGCACGGTCGCGGAGTCGATCGGCTGCACCGTCAACTACAAGGACCTCAAGGAGGACGTCTCCTGGCAGGGCTTCGGCACCGGCGAGGTCGACGTCGTGATCGAGGACTGGGGCCACCCGGACCTGGAGAAGAAGTTCTTCGAGGGCTCCGGTGACGGCAGCGCGATGGACTTCGGCGAGAACGGCAACGTCGGCATCATCGGCTGGTACGTCCCCGGCTGGCTGGCCGAGGAGCACCCGGAGGTCCTCGAGTGGGAGGGCCTCAACCAGTTCGCCAGCGAGTTCGCCACCTCCGAGTCCGGCGGCCAGGGCCAGTTCCTCGGCTCCGACCCGTCGTACGTCCAGTTCGACGAGGCGATCATCAGCAACCTCGGGCTCGACTTCCAGGTCGTGTTCTCGGGCGGCGAGGCGGCCACGATCGGCGCCTTCGAGAAGGCGCAGGAGAACAAGGAGTGGCTGATCGGCTACTTCTGGGAGCCGCAGTACATCCACGCCGAGGTGCCGATGGAGAAGGTCGCGCTGCCGCCGTACGAGGACGGCTGCCAGAACGACCCGGCCAAGGCCGACTGCGACTACCCGGAGACGCCGCTGAAGAAGATCGTGTCGACCTCGTGGGTCGACGAGGGCGGCCCCGGTGTCGACCTGGTCAAGAACTTCACCTGGACCAACGACGACCAGAACCAGGTCGCGGCCTACATCACCAGCGACAAGATGTCGCCCGAAGAGGCGGCGGCCAAGTGGATCGCCGACAACCAGGACAAGGTCGACGCCTGGCTCGGCTGAGCCGCCCGCTCCCGACGATCGCCTGAACCCGGCCGAGGGGTTGACCTCTCGGCCGGGCTCGGGTGATCCTTGACCTAGTTTCGTATGACGCATTGCGTTGCGTATCACGCAACCATCGGAGATAGACCGGAGAGCTCGCATGGCCACCGTCCCCACCTCGGCCAAGGTCGTCGTCATCGGCGCCGGCATCGTCGGCAACAGCCTCGTCCACCACCTGGCGCAGCTCGGCTGGCGCGACATCGTGCAGTTGGACAAGGGCCCGCTCCCCAACCCGGGCGGCTCCACCGGGCACGCCTCCAACTTCATCTTCCCCGTGGACCACTCGCGCGAGATCACGGACCTGACGCTCGACTCGATGCGCCAGTACAAGGAGATGGGCGTCTTCACCGAGTCCGGCGGCTTCGAGATCGCCCGGACGCCAGCGCGGATGGAGGAGCTGCGCCGGCGCATGTCGAGCGCGAAGGCGTGGGGCATCGAGGCGCACCTCGTCGAGCCGTCCTTCGTGAAGGAGAAGGTGCCCTTCATCGAGGAGGACCAGTTCATCGGCGCCTTCTGGACGCCGAGCGTGGGCGTGGTCGACTCCCTGCGGGCCGGCACCATCATGCGCGAGAGCGCACTCGAGTCCGGGGCGCTGACCGTCGTTCCCAACGTCGAGGTGACCGGCCTCGACGTCGAGGAGGGCCGCATCCGGCGGGTCCGCACCGACGGCGGCGACATCGAGGCCGAGTACGTCGTCATCGCCTGCGGCGTCTGGAGCCCCAAGATCGGCGACATGGCGGGCGTCTCCATCCCGTTGACCCCCGCGGTGCACCAGATGATCAGCGTCGGGCCGTGCCCGCAGCTGGCCGAGAGGGAGGGCGAGATCTCCTTCCCGATCATCCGGGACATGGACACCTTCTGCTACGAGCGCCAACACGGCGCCGACATGGAGGTCGGCTCCTACGCGCACCGCGCGATCCTCCACGAGCCGGAGGACATCCCCTCGATCGAGCAGGCGAAGCTGTCGCCGACCGAGATGCCGTTCACCTCCGACGACTTCGACCCGCAGCTCGAGCAGGCCTACGAGCTGATGCCCGAGCTGCTCGGCGCCGAGGGCGCGGAGATGCGCTACGCGATCAACGGCCTCCTCTCGCTGACCTGCGACGGCTGGCCGATCCTCGGCGAGAGCCACGTCCAGGGCCTCTGGACCGCCTCCGCGGTCTGGATCAAGGAGGGCCCGGGCGTCGGGCGTGCGGTCGCGGAGTGGATGGTCCGCGGCCACTCCGAGATCGACGTGAGCCACAGCGACATCGCGCGGTTCCACCCGCACCAGCTGCGCCGCGAGCACACCCGCCTGCGCACCACCGAGTCGTTCATCAAGACCTACGGGATCGTCCACCCGGCCGAGCAGTACGAGTCCGACCGGGACCAGCGGCTCTCGCCGATGAACGAGTCGCAGAGGAAGCTCGGCGCGGTCTTCTTCGAGACCGGCGGCTGGGAGCGCCCGCACTGGTACGAGTCCAACGCCGGCCTCCTCGAGGAGTACGGCGATGCGGTGATGCCGCGCGAGCACGAGTGGGACTCCCGCTGGTGGAGCCCGATCATCAACGCCGAGCACCTCCGCATGCGCGAGGCCGCGGGGGTGATCGACCTGTCGGCGTTCGAGATCTTCGACATCGTCGGCCCCGGTGCGCTCGAGGCCGTGCAGACCACGTGCGTCGCGCAGTGCGACGTCCCCGTGGGCAAGGTGATCTACACGCCGGTGCTCGACGCGGCCGGCGGCTTCAAGTCCGACCTGACCGTGATGCGGCTGGGCGAGGACCACTTCCGCGTGGTCACCGGCGCGGCGCACGGGCCGGCCGACCGCCAGTGGTTCGGGCGCCACGTGCCCGCGGGCACCTCGCTGACCGACCGCACCGACGACGTCGTGACCATCGGCCTCTGGGGACCGCGAGCGCGCGACATCCTCGCCGGGCTGACGTCCGAGGACGTCTCCGACGGCGGTTTCGGGTTCCTCACCTGCCGCGAGGTCCAGGTCAAGGGCACGCCGGTGCTGGCGTCCCGGATCTCCTACGTCGGCGAGCTCGGCTGGGAGCTCTACGTCGGGGCCGACGACGCCGCCACGCTCTGGGACACGCTGCTCGAGGCCGGCGCCGCGCACGGCGCCGTCCCCGTGGGCATCGGCGTGTACGGCACGACCGGCCGGATCGAGAAGGGCTACCGCGCGTTCGGCTACGAGCTCGACGCCGAGCGGTCGATCGTCGAGGCCGGCATGCAGCGGCCCAAGGTCAAGGCGGCGGACTTCGTCGGGCGCGAGGCGTACCTCGCGCAGCGCGAGGCCGACCCGAAGGCGGTGCTCTGCACGCTCGTGGTCGAGGACCACACCTCCGCGTCCGGCGTGAAGCGCTACATGCTCGGCGGCGAGCCGATCCTGCGCCGGGACGGCGGCACGCTGACCGACGGGCACGGCCACCACCCCTACGTGACGACCGCCGGCTCCGCGCCCTCGCTGGGCAAGCACCTGCTGCTGGCCTACCTGCCGCCGGAGGAGGCGACGATCGGCAACGAGCTCGCCGTGTCCTACATGGAGGAGCTCTACCCGGTCACCGTCGCCTCGGTCGACGCGACGCCGCTGCTCGACCCGGCCAACGAGCGGATTCGCTGATGTCCGTCCTGGTCTGCGTGAAGCGGGTCGTCGACTCGTCCAGCGAGGTCGTCCTGACCGAGGACGGCCAGGGCGTCGACGGGCGGTACGCCGGCTTCACGATGAGCGCGCACGAGGAGTGCGCGGTCGAGCTGGCCGTGCAGATCGGCGGGGCTCACGTCATGACCCTCGGCGACGCGGACGCGGTCGAGCAGCTGCGCGCTGCCCTGGCCGTGGGCTGTGAGGCGGCCACGCACGTCGTCGCCGACCCACAGACCTTCGGCCCCGCCGACGTGGCGCGCGAGATCGCCGCGGTGGTCCGCGACCAGGGCCACGACCTGGTGCTGCTGGGCAACGACGCCGCCGACAGCGGCGACTTCCAGGTCGGCGTCCGGCTCGCCTACGAGCTGGGCTGGCCCGTGGTGAACGGGGTCGCGAACGTCTCCGTCGCCGACGGCGTGGTCACGGCGAGCGGGGCCGGCCCCGACGGGCACGAGACCTATCGGGTGCCGCTGCCCGCCGTCGTCACCGTGCTCGAGGGCGGGGTCGCACCCCGCTACCCGACCGTCCCCGGCCGGATGAAGGCCAAGAAGGTGCCGATCGACGAGCGGCAGCCGACCGCGGCGCCGGCCGGTCCCGGGCGGGTGCGGCTGCTGCTGCCTCCGCCGGCGCCGTCGTCGGTGCAGATCCTGGGCAAGGGCCCGGAGGCGGCACCGGCCGTGGTCGACCTGTTCGAGCAGCTGGGGGTGCTGTCCCGATGATCCTGGTCCTGGTGGAGACCTCGCTCTCCGGCGAGGCCATCGAGGTGTCGCGCGAGGCGGTCACCTTCGCCCGCACGCTCTCGGCTGAGGGCGGCGGCGTCCCGGTCGACGCGGTCGTCCTCGGCACGCCGTCCCCCGAGCTCGTCGCCCTCCTGAGCGAGTACGGCGTGCGCCGGGTCCACGCGCTGACCGGCTCCGCCTTCGAGGCGTTCTCCGGCGCGGCGTGGGCGTCCGGGCTGCTGTCGGTCCGCGAGAAGGCCGGCGCGGTCGTCGTGATGGCGGCCGGCACCCCGCGCGGGAACGAGGTGATGGCCCACGTGGCCGCGCGCGCCGGCGTACCCATGGCGGCGAACGTGCTGTCGTTCAGCGGTCTCTCGCCGTTCGTCGTCACCCGCCAGGTGGTGGGGGGCGCGGCGCTCGAGGAGATGCAGCTGTCGGCTCGGCCGGCGGTGTTCAGCGTCGCCGGGCACGCGGTCGAGGCGGCGCCCGCCGACGCCTCCGGAGCTGGCGAGCTCGTCGTGGAGACGCCCGAGGTGGCCGAGGCCGACCTGGTCGCCCGCGTCGTCTCCACGGAGGAGCCGGAGCCCGACCTGTCCGGCTCGCTGAAGTCGGCCAAGGTCGTCGTCGGGGCTGGCCGCGGCGCCGGCTCGTCCGACGGCTTCGAGGACCTGCTGGAGCTGACCGAGCTCCTGCACGCCTCGCTCGGCGTCTCGCGCGTCGTCACCTCGCTCGGCTGGCGGCCGCACCATGAGCAGGTCGGGCAGACCGGCTCCCGGATCTCGCCCGACCTCTACATCCCGTGCGGCATCAGCGGCGCCATCCAGCACTGGGCCGGCTGCTCGACGGCGAAGAACATCCTCGCGATCAACACCGACGCCGAGGCGCCGATGGTCACCCGTGCCACCCACGCCGTCATCGGCGACCTGCACGAGATCGTCCCGGCGATCAACGCGGAGATCAAGCGCCGGCGCGCCGGCTGACCTGTCAGCTCTGGTACCCGTCATGCGGTCGACCTGTCAGTTCTGGTCGCCCCCGGCGACCACGACTGACAGGTCAAGGGTGGCGGAGCGACCAGAAGTGACAGGTCAGCGGGAGGCCTGACCCGGGGGCGTCCGGGGTAGACGTACCCTGAGCCGGGGAGGGCTTTCCATGCGACTGGGGCGCGCGATCGGCACGGCGGCACTGGCGACGGCCGTGCTGCTGACGTCCGCGTGCAGCGGCAGCCCCCAGGCCGAGGAGCCGGGGCCCGGCGACCCGGGAACGACGCCGGCCTCCAGCGGGCAGACGGCCGCGCCCGCGCTCGACCCGGCGCACGCGGTCGACCCGCCCGGTCGGCGCACGGGCGCGTGGGGCCCGGCCGACATCGTGGTGAACGGATCGGAGACGATCCCCGAGGACGCGCTGCAGGAGGTCCGGGCACTCGAGGGCGTCAACGGGGTCGAGCAGATCTCGCTGGCGACGGTGCCGATCGAGAACCGGGCACTGCGCGTCGCTGCCGTCGACGTCGACAGCTACCGCAACTGGGTCACCGACCTCACCCACGCCGAGGCCACCGAGGTCTGGGCGCGGGTCGCGGACGGTGAGGTCGCGCTGAGGCCGTCGCTCGAGAAGCGCGCCCCGCTCGACGCCCAGGACTTCCTCACGCTCGGTAGCGCCCAGGGGGCACCGGCGATCCACGTCGGCGCCTACGCCCAGCAGTCCTGGCTGGTCGACGCCGTCGTCAACGAGACGTGGATCGCTGATCTGGAGGGGATGACCGAGGGCAACGCGCTGCTCATCCGCACGGGCGGCAAAGCACCCGACACGCTGCGCAAGCCGATCGAGCGGATCCTGCGCGGCACCGACGCCTCGGTGCAGATGACCGACGTCGTCGCCCGCGAGGGGCTCGACCCCGGTGCCGTGCAGACCGCGGTCGTCGTCGGCACCGTCGCCGACGCGGTCGGCGTCTACCGGTACACCGTCCTCGAGGGGGGCCGGATCGCGCCCGACCCGGCGTGGGTGCGCACGCACATCAGCACCGAGGCGGTGCCGATCCTCGGCACCATCACCTGCAACAAGCTGATGTTCCCGCAGCTACGCGCGGCGCTCGAGGAGGTCGTCAGCCGCGGCCTCGCCTCGGAGATCGACCCGGGGCAGTACGCCGGCTGCTACTACCCCCGCTTCATCGCCGGCTCGACCACGCTCTCCAACCACGCCTTCGGCCTCGCGCTCGACCTCAACGTCGCGGGCAACCAGCGCGGCACCGTCGGCGAGATCGACCGCGACGTCGTCGCGATCTTCAAGAGCTGGGGCTTCGCCTGGGGAGGCGACTGGGCTTGGACCGACCCGATGCACTTCGAGATGAACGAGCTGGTGCAGCCCCGGTAGCCCACCCCGATAGCGTCACCCCCATGCGCGCAGCCCAGGTCCTCGACACCACCGGTCCCGCCGACGTCGTCCTCCGCGACGTCCCCGAGCCCACGCCGGGCGCGGACGACGTGCTCGTGGAGGTGCACAGCGTCGGCGTCTCGTTCCCCGACCTGCTGCTGAGCAGGGGGGAGTACCAGCTCAAGCCGGAGCCGCCGTTCACGCTCGGCGTCGACTTCGCCGGGGTGGTCGTCTCCGGGCCGGAGGGCTTCGAGCCCGGCCAGCGCGTCGCCGGCGTCGGAGCGTACGGCGGTGCGGGAGAGCTCGTCGCGAACCCGGCCATGTTCACCTTCGCGCTGCCCGACCACGTGTCGTTCGACGAGGGCGCGGCCCTGCCGATGAACTACCTGACCGCGCAGTTCGCGCTCGCCGAGCGCGGGCAGCTCCGGAAGGGCGAGACCGTGCTCGTGCACGGCGCGGCCGGCGGCGTCGGCACCGCGTCGATCCAGGTCGCGAAGGGTTACGGCGCCCGCACCATCGCCGTCGTCAGCACCCCGGAGAAGGCCGAGGTCGCCGCGGCCGCGGGCGCCGACGAGGCCGTCCTGCTCGACGGGTTCAAGGACGCGGTGAAGGACCTGACCGGCGGGCGGGGCGTCGACGTGGTCGTCGACGTCGTCGGCGGCGACGCCTTCACCGACTCCCTCCGCAGCCTCGCGCCGCAGGGCCGGCTGCTCGTCGTCGGCTTCGCCGCCGGCCAGGGCATCCCGGAGGTCAAGGTGAACCGGCTGCTGCTCAACAACGTCGACGTCCGGGGCGTCGGCTGGGGCGCCTACGCGATGGTCCGGCCCGGCTTCATGCAGGAGCAGTGGGCCGAGCTGCTGCCGATGCTCGAGTCGGGCGTCGTGAAGCCGCCGATCGGCGCGACGTACGCCTTCGACGAGTTCGCGCAGGCGCTGCTCGGCATGGAGGCCCGCACGACGCTCGGGAAGTCCGTCGTCCGCGTGCGGTAGGCGATCCGCCCCGTTCGCCCTGCGCGAAAGGACCGTGTCCGCGGCTGGCGGGTGCGGCTAGGGTCGCAGGGTGACGACGCTCGCCGATGCCCGGGAGGGCATGAACCCCGAGATCCGCCCGCAGGACGACCTCTTCGGCCACGTCAACGGTCGCTGGCTCGACGAGACCGAGATCCCGTCGGACCGCTCGAGCTGGGGCCCGTTCGTGCAGCTCGCCGACGCGGCGGAGGAGCACGTCCACCAGATCATCGAGGACCTCGCCTCCAGGGTCGCCGCCGGCGAGGACGTCGACGACGACGCCCGCAAGATCGGGGACCTGTTCGCGTCGTTCATGGACGAGGACGCCGTCAACGCCCGGGGCACCCGGCCGATCCAGCCGCTGGTCAACGCGGTCGAGGGGCTCCGCGACGTCCGCGACCTCGCCGCCTTCCTCGGTGAGTTCGAGCGGATCGGCGGGCACGGGCTGTTCGGCTCCTACGTCGACACCGACTCCAAGAACTCCGACCGCTACCTCTTCAACCTGCTCCAGGGCGGGCTCGGCCTGCCCGACGAGTCGTACTACCGCGACGAGAAGTTCGCCGAGGTCCGCGACAAGTACGTCGCCTACCTGACCCGCCTCTTCACGCTGGCCGGCCACGACGACGCCGACGGCGCGGCCGCGACCGTGCTCGCCATCGACACCTCGATCGCCGCCGGCCACTGGGAGCGCGCCGAGACCCGCGACGTCCAGAAGACCTACAACCTGATGACCCGGGCCGAGCTCGTCGAGCTCTGCCCGTCCTTCGACTGGGACGCCTACGTCACGAACCTCGGCGGGAGCGACGAGACGCTCGCCGAGGTGTGCGTGCGGCAGCCGTCGTTCTTCAGCCACCTCTCCGGGGTCCTCGACGAGGTCCCGCTCGACGACTGGCGGCAGTGGCTGCTCGCCCACGTCCTGCGCTCGGCCGCGGCCTACCTCACCGACGACTTCGTCGAGACCAACTTCGACTTCTACGGCCGCACCCTCAACGGCACCCCCGAGCTGCGCGCCCGCTGGAAGCGCGGCGTGGCGCTCGTCGAGGGCGCGATGGGCGAGGCGGTGGGCAAGGAGTACGTCGCGCGGCACTTCCCGCCGCACTCCAAGGCGATGATGGACGAGCTGGTCGCGAACCTGCTCGCGGCGTACCGCGTCTCCATCGAGAAGCTCGACTGGATGACCGAGGAGACCAAGCAGCGGGCCTACGAGAAGCTCGAGACGTTCCGCCCGAAGATCGGCTACCCGGAGAAGTTCCGCGACTACTCCCGGCTCCAGGTCAGCCGCGACGACCTGCTCGGCAACGTCGCCGCGGCCTCGGCGTTCGAGACCGACCGCCAGCTCGCGAAGATCGGCGCGCCGGTCGACCGCGACGAGTGGTTCATGCTGCCGCAGACGGTCAACGCCTACTACAACCCCGGCACCAACGAGATCTGCTTCCCCGCCGGCATCCTCCAGAAGCCGTTCTTCTCCCCGGACGCCGAGGAGGCCGAGAACTACGGCGGCATCGGCGCGGTCATCGGCCACGAGATCGGCCACGGCTTCGACGACCAGGGCGCGCAGTACGACGGCGCCGGCAACCTCAACGACTGGTGGACGGCGGCCGACAAGAAGGCCTTCGAGCTCAAGTCGAAGGCGCTCATCGAGCAGTACGACGGCTTCGAGCCGCGGAACCTGCCGGGCGAGCGGGTCAACGGCGCCCTCACCGTCGGTGAGAACATCGGCGACCTCGGCGGCCTGACCATCGGCCACACGGCGTACCTCATCGCCCGCGGCGGCGAGGCGAGCGTCGAGGACCGGCAGAAGCTGTTCCTCAACTGGGCCTACTGCTGGCGGACCAAGCGCCGCAAGGAGCAGGACCTCCAGTACCTCACCATCGACCCGCACAGCCCGCCGGAGTTCCGGGCGAACATCGTGCGCAACCTCGACGAGTTCCACGACGTCTTCGCCACGACCGAGGGCGACGGGCTCTGGATCGACCCGGCCGACCGGGTCCGGATCTGGTAGTCCGGACTTGGTGGTCCGCCTCGAGTGGGGCCCCGCCGGGGCGGCCGCGGTGGCCGCTCCGGTCACCGTCGTGGTCGACGTGCTGTCCTTCACGACGACCCTGACGGTCGCCGTCGAGCGCGGGATGACCGTCTACCCGTTCCGCTGGCAGGACGAGCGCGCGGCGGCGTACGCCGCGGAGCGGGACGCCGTCGTGGCTGGGGGCCGCTCCGAGCGGACCGGCGTCAGCCTGTCGCCGGCCTCGGTGCGGGCCGCGAAGGGTGTCGAGCGGCTGGTGCTGCCGTCGCCGAACGGGTCCGCGATCTCCCTCGCGCTCGCCGAGGCCGGGGTCACCGTGGTCGGTGCCTCGCTGCGCAACGCGACCGCGGTGGCCCGCTGGGCGCACGCGCGCGGCGAGGACGTCGCGGTGGTGGCAGCCGGTGAGCGCTGGCCGGACGGCTCGCTCCGTCCCGCGGTCGAGGACCTCTGGGGCGCCGGTGCGGTGGTCGCGGGCCTGGTCGACCTCGGCGCGGCCGACCTCAGCCCGGAGGCGCGGGTCGCCGAGCGCGCCTTCCGCGAGGCCCGCCTCCCCGACGACCTGGTCGCCTGCACGAGCGGCCAGGAGCTGGTCGATCTGGGGTTCGCGCAGGACGTCGCGATCGCCGCGGAGGTGGACGCGTCCGCCGTCGTGCCCGTGCTGGAGGGCGAGGCGTTCCGCGCCGGCTGAGGACGCACGCACCTGACGTAGACGTCGTGTACCGGCCAGTCACCCGACAGGAACGTCAGGTGCGGCCGCCGAGCTCGCCTGTCGGGGCCGGCTGGTAGACAGGCGCCATGACCCGCGAGCGCGCCGAAGCCCACCTCCGCGCCCTCGTCGGGTCCGACGACGCGGTGCTGCGCGAGGACCAGTGGTCGGCGATCGAGGCGCTCGCGGTCGACCGCCGCCGCGCGCTCGTCGTGCAGCGCACGGGGTGGGGCAAGTCCGCGGTCTACTTCGTCGCGACGCTGCTGCTCCGCGAGCAGGGCGCCGGCCCGACCGTGATCGTCTCGCCGCTGCTCGCCCTGATGCGCAACCAGATCGCCGCCGCGGAGCGGGCCGGCATCCGCGCGGTCACGATCAACTCCACCAACATGGAGGACTGGGAGCCGATCCAGGAGTCGATCCGCGCCGGTGAGATCGACGTGCTGCTGGTCAGCCCGGAGCGCTTGAACAACCCTGGCTTCCGCGACGAGGTGCTGCCCAAGCTCGCGGCGACCTGCGGCCTGCTGGTCGTCGACGAGGCACACTGCATCTCCGACTGGGGCCACGACTTCCGCCCCGACTACCGCCGCATCCGCACGCTGCTCGGCGACCTGCCCGACGGCATCCCGGTGCTCGCGACGACGGCGACCGCCAACGAGCGGGTGACCGACGACGTCGCCGAGCAGATGGCTCCCCCCGACCTCCAGGACGACGTCCTCGTGCTGCGCGGGTCGCTCGACCGCCAGTCGCTGCGGCTCGGGGTGGTGCGGCTGAAGACCGCCGAGCAGCGGCTGGCCTGGCTGGCCGACCACCTCGCCGAGCAGCCCGGCTCGGGCATCGTCTACTGCCTCACCGTGGCCGCCACCCAGGAGATCGCCGACTACCTCCGCTCCCGCGGCCACGACGTCGCGGCGTACTCCGGCCAGACCGAGACCACCGAGCGGCACGCGCTCGAGCAGGACCTGGCCGCGGGCCGGGTCAAGGCGCTGGTCGCGACCAGCGCGCTCGGCATGGGGTTCGACGCGACGCTCGGGTTCGTGGTCAACATGGGGGCGCCGTCCTCCCCGGTGGCCTACTACCAGCAGGTCGGCCGGGCCGGTCGCGGCACCGACGAGGCCACGGTCGTGCTGCTGCCCGCGGTCGAGGACCGGGACATCTGGGCCTACTTCGCCTCGCTTGCCTTCCCGCGCGAGGAGCAGGTGCGCCGCACGCTCGAGGTGCTCGCCGCGGAGGGCCGGCCGCTGAGCACCGCCACGCTGGAGACCTACGTCGACCTCAACCGCACCCGGCTCGAGACCATGCTCAAGGTCCTCGACGTCGACGGCGCGGTGCGGCGGGTCCGCGGCGGCTGGGAGGCGACCGGTCGGCCGTGGGTCTACGACGAGGAGCGCTACCGCCGCGTCACCGAGGCCCGCGAGCGGGAGCAGCGGGCGATGGTCGACTACATCGCGACCACCGAGTGCCGGATGCGCTACCTGCGCGAGCAGCTCGACGACCCCGACGCCGCCGACTGTGGTCGGTGCGACAACTGTGGTGGCCTCGACCTGCCGAGCGAGGTGTCCGCGGCCGCGGTCGAGGAGGCGGAGGCGCGCCTCGCGCGCCCCGGTGTCGTCGTCGAGCCGCGCAAGATGTGGCCGACGGCGCTGGCCAACCTGGGCATCGACCTCAAGGGCAAGATCGCCGAGGCGGCCGACGAGGGCCGCGCCGTCGCGCGTCTCACCGACCTCGGCTACGGCAACGCCCTGCGCGACCTGTTCGCTCCCGGCACTCCCGACGGGCCGGTGCCGGTGCCGCTGGTGAAGGCCGTGATCGAGGTGCTCGGCGACTGGCGGCCGCCGGTCGACGGTCTGGTCGTGGTGGAGTCGGTGAGCCGGCCGACGCTGACCGAGGACCTCGCGGCGGGCCTGGCGCGCTACCTCCGCGTGCCGGTGCTCGGCCGCTGGGCGGTCGTCGACCCCGACGTGCTGCCGGGCCAGGGCGCGGCGAACTCGGCCCAGCGGGTGGCCGCCGTCGGCCGGCGCGCCCGTCTCCAGGCTGAGGTGCCCGCGGGCAGCCGGGTGCTGCTGGTCGACGACCTGGTCGTGACCGGGTGGACCCTCACCCTGGCCGCCCGCGCGATCCGGCAGGCAGGGGCCGCCGAGGTCCGCCCCCTCGTCCTCGCCACCACGTCGTGAGTCACCGGCCCCGACCGCCCCGCTCGTCTCTGGTCGCCAGGTGACTCGGGACCACACCTGACCGCCAGCGACCCCTCGTCGCGCTCGGCGTCGCCCTGCTCGCGACCGCCGTGGTGCTCTCGGCCTACTACTCCCGGCTCCGGCCCGGGCTCGACTGGTCCAACTACGTCGTCGGGCTCGTCGCGACGGCCGGGCTGCTCGGCATCGCGGTCCTGGCCCACCGGCTCGCGGTGTCCGCGGGCACCGGCCCCACCTCGGACGCCGTGGCCTGGCCCGGCGCGTTCGGGGTGGTGGCGGTCGGCCTCATGGTCGGCGTCGCCCTCGACGACCACGCGGCGACGGCGTACGTCGCCGGCCCGGCCGTCCTCGTCCTCTCGTTCGTCGGGTGGCTGGTGAGCTGGCGGTCACCGTTCGTCGTGAGCGGGATCCTCGGCCTGTTCGTGGTCGCGGCCCAGGCGTTCGGGGACGTCGTGGGCGTGGACGGCGACGAGCACGTCTGGCCCGCCGCGCTGGCCCTCGTGGTGTTCGCGGTCGCCGTCACCGCGGCCGGCTGGCCGCTGCCGAGCCGGGTCGTCAGTGGCGTGACCGCCGGGACGATCGCGGCGGTGGGACTGGCGTCGCTCACGGGGCTCCTGGCGATCTCCGGCATCTTCTCGGCCGCCTACGCGATGCCGGTGCCCGATCCGGAGCAGCCGACGGTCTCCGACACCTGGACGACGCTGGCCTACACCGGGGCACAGGGCTTCCGGATCCTGATGGTGGCCACGGCCGTCGCGGTGACGCCGCTGGCCACGATCGCGCTGCAGGTCGAGCACCCGACCTGGTGGGGCGTGGTGCTCGGCGGGGTGGGTGGCGTGGCCCTCCTGGTCGCGCTGCGGCAACCGGCGGCATTCGGTGTCGCTTCCGAGAGACAAGAGACCTAGCATTTGTCGGTGATCCACGCGCCCGTCCTCGCCTACTTCGCCGACGACCCGACCCGCAGCTACCAGCTCATCCAGTGGCTGCCGGTGCTGGAGCAGCTCGACCAGCACCACCGCGTCGGCATCGTCGCGCGGGACGAGAGCACCGTCGAGGTGCTCCGCGAGCGCTCGGACCTGCCGATCACCTGCGTCCCCGACTTCGCCGAGCTCACCGACTTCTACGCGGCCTCGCAGGCGCGGGTCGTCCTCTACTGCAACAACTCGACGCTGAACTTCAACTCGCTGATCGACGCGCGCAAGCTGCACGTCCACATCAACCACGGCGAGAGCGACAAGCAGAGCATGGCCAGCAACAACGCCAAGGCCTACGACCGCGTCTTCGTCGCCGGCGAGGCGGCCGTGCGGCGGTACGCCGCCGAGCTGCTCGAGCTCGACACGAGCAAGCTCGTGCGGATCGGGCGCCCGCAGCTCGACCTGCGGCCGCCGGCCGTGCTCGAGCCGAGCGAGCGCCGTACCGTCCTCTACGCGCCGACCTGGGAGGGCGACGCGGAGTACAACGACTACACCTCGGTCGACACCGTCGGGCCCGACATCGTCCGGGCCGTGCTGGCCGTGCCGGGTGTGCGGCTGGTCTACAAGCCGCACCCCAAGGTCACCACCAGCCAGACGCCCGCGATCGTCGACGGCCACCGGGAGATCCTCGGCCTGATCGCCGCCGCCGGCGGTGAGCACTGCGCGGTCACCAGCGGCGACATCCTCGCGGTGATGCCCGACTGCGACGCGATGGTCACCGACGTCTCCTCGGTCGGCCTGGACTGGCTCTACCTGCGCACCGAGAAGCCGATCTTCATCACCGACCGGCACCACGACGCCGAGCGGCTGCGTCAGGAGGTGCCGGTCAGCCGGTGTGCCGACGTGCTCGCCGACGTCGACGTCGCGGAGCTGGCCGAGCTGGTCGCGGCCCGCCTCGACCACGACGAGCATCACCTCGCCCGGGTCGCCATGCGGCACCACTACTTCGACGACCACCAGGTCGGCGACAGCACCGCCCGCTTCATCGAGGCGGTCGGCGAGCTCATCGTGCTCCGCGACCGGCTGCTCGGCGCGACCCCGGACGACCAGGCGATCACCGCCTGACGGGGGCGTGCGGGAGAGCGTCGGCGGGGGGCGGGTTTCACCGGGTACCCGGTGAAACCCGCCCGACACGCCGACAGCACCCGGCGTGTCGGGCGGGTTTCGGCGGAGAAGTCCGCCTCACAGCCCGCCTCACAGCCCGTCGAGCGGCCCGTCGAGCACCGTCCGAATCCCGGGCGTCAGCCCACCATCCGCTCGATGGCGTCGACGATCCGCGGGTCCTCGGGCTCGACCTGGGGGCGGAAGCGGGAGACGACGGTGCCGTCGGCGGCGACGAGGAACTTCTCGAAGTTCCAGGTGACGTCGCCGGCCTCGCCCTCCTCGTTCGGGGTCTGGACGAGCGAGGCGTAGATCTCGTGGCGGTCGTCGCCGTTGACCTCGATCTTCTCGGTCATCGGGAAGGTGACGCCGTACGTCGCCGAGCAGAACTCCTGGATCTCCTCGGCCGAGCCGAGCTCCTGCCCGAGGAACTGGTTGCAGGGCAGGCCGACGACGGTGAAGCCCTGGTCGCCGAACTTCTCCTGGAGCGCCTCGAGGCCCTGGTACTGCGGCGTCAGCCCACACCTCGACGCGACGTTGACCAGCAGGGCCGGCCGGCCCCCGGTGATCTCGCCGAGGGTGGTCGGGGTGCCGTCGAGGCGCGCGATCGGGGCGTCGAGGATGCTCATGCCCCGAGCCTAGGCGGTGACGGCTACTGCTCCGGCGTGGCCTCGACGCGCTCGAGCATCTCGGTGAGATGGGCGCGCAGCTGCTGGCGGTGCTCGTCGGCGGTCTGCTGGAGCTTGGTCGCCTTCTCCCGCTCCCGGTAGGTCTCGACGCGCGCGTCGTTCGTCATCCGGTCGGCCTCCTCCCGGGCGGCGCGCACGATCTCGGCGGCCTCCTCCCGGGCGGCGGCGACGACCGCGTCCGCCTCGCTGCGGGCCTCGGCACGCCACTGGTCGGTGTCGCGAGCGGTGATCGCGAGCAGGCGCGCGGCGGCCGCGGACGGGTCGGTCGAGTCGGGCTGGTCGTTCTGGTCGGCATCGTTCTGGGCGTGGATGCTCATCGTCCTTCTCCGGTTCGGGGGTGGTGCGACCCTCTAGCCTGCCCCGTTCACCCACATATCAGTCAATCTCCGTCGGCGCGCCGGGCTAGTTTCTAGGTCGTGTCCTTCGTCCCCGTCACCGGTCCGGCGACCTTCCGGCCCGCCGAGCCGCCACGGGAGGGAGTCGTCGAGTTCACCGACGAGAAGCGCACGGTGGCCCTGCCGATCCGGGCCGCGCTGCCGGTCCTGACCCGGGCGCGCACCCGCGAGGACCTGCACCCCTCGGTGAGCCTGCTCTCCGGCGCGGCGCTGCTCGGCATGCGGATCGTGGCGGCCGGGAAGTTCGCCCCGGCCGGCGACCACTGGGCCGCCGCGGGCCTCGACCGCGACGACGAGGACCGCATCGCGATGCTCGCCGCGGGCGCCGAGGACGCGGAGCGGGTGGTCCGCGACCTGGTCGACGCGGTCGCGGACGCGATGCCGCGCGGGGCGCCGACCACAACGGCCCGGCCGGTACGCCGCCCCGACCGGCCGACCTTCGAGCAGCGCCTCCAGGCCCGGCTGGCGCGGCACCAGCGCGTCGACCCGCGGGACCTGCCGCACCTCGTGACGATCTCGCTGCGGGTCGAGGCCGACGAGGAGGAGCTGGTCGCCGGCGCCGTACGCCTCGTGCCGCAGGCGCACGACGAGCAGAACCCGCTCCATCTCTGCGACCTGGCGCTGCTGTGGACGGGGACGGCCGACGAGCACGGGTTCGGCGACCGGGCGCGGACGCACGCCACGATCGCGCTGCGCGCCGCCGCCGACGCGTGGCCGGTGCTCGACCGGCTGCTCGAGCTGCGCGTCCCCGACCAGCTCACGCTCGACACGGACGAGCTGGTCGGCCTGCTCGACGAGGGCGTCGGCGCGCTGCGCGCGGCCGGGGTCGACGTGCTGTGGCCCAAGGCGCTCGGCCGCGACCTGACGACGACCGCCGTGCTCGACCGGGCACCGTCGGCGCCCGGCCGGTCGGGGGAACAGCGCAGCGAGCCGCTCAACGACCCGGTCCTCGGCACCGAGGCGCTGTTCTCCTTCAACTGGCAGGTCGCGCTGCACGGCGACCCGTTGACCGAGGAGGAGATGGACCGGCTCGCGACGTCGGCCTCGCCGCTGCTGCGGCTGCGCGGCAGCTGGACCGTCGTCGACCCGGCGACCGCGCGCCGGGCCAAGAGGCGGCTGATCCGCACGGTGAAGCCCGCCGAGGCGGTCGCCGCGGCGCTCACCGGCACCGTGCAGGTGCACGACGAGGAGGAGCAGGTCGTCGTCGGTGCCTCGCTGCTGCAGGTCCGCGAGCGGCTGCTGACGGCCGCGACCCGGGAGCCGGTCGAGCCGCCTGCCGCGCTGCAGGCGACCCTGCGCGACTACCAGCGCCACGGGCTCACCTGGCTGGCCGAGATGACCGGGCTCGGGCTCGGCGCCTGCCTCGCCGACGACATGGGCCTGGGCAAGACCGTCACGCTGATCGCGCTGCACCTGCACCGGCGCCAGCTCGGGCACGCCGGGCCGACGCTGGTCGTCTGCCCGGCCAGCCTGCTCGGCAACTGGGAGGCGGAGGTGCGCCGGTTCGCGCCCGGGACCCCGGTGGTCCGGTTCCACGGCAGCGCCCGCGACCTGTCCATGGCCGGGGACGGCTTCGTCCTCACGACGTACGGCACGATGCGGCGCGACGCCGAGACGCTCGGCTCCGTCGCCTGGGACCTCGTGGTCGCCGACGAGGCGCAGCACGTGAAGAACCCCCGCACCTCGACCGCCCGGGCGCTGCGCTCGATCGCGAGCCGGGCCCGGGTGGCGCTCACCGGCACGCCCGTCGAGAACGACCTCACCGAGCTCTGGGCCATCCTCGACTGGGCGACGCCGGGCCTGCTCGGCAGCCGCAACGCCTTCCGCAAGGTCTGGGCCGGGCCGATCGAGTCGGGGCTGGAGCCGAGCAAGACGCGGCAGTTCGCGGACCTGATCGGACCGTTCCTCCTGCGCCGGCGCAAGTCCGACCCCGGTATCGCGCCGGAGCTGCCGCCGAAGACCGAGACCGACCACCCGCTGCGGCTGACCCGCGAGCAGGTCGTGCTCTACGAGTCGTTCGTGCGCGACACGATGGCGCGGATCGAGCGCGCCGACGAGGACGCCCGCCGCGGCCTGGTGCTGATGCTGCTCACCGGCCTCAAGCAGATCTGCAACCACCCCGACCACTTCCTCAAGCGCTCCGGCACCCGCCTGCCGGGCCGCTCGGAGAAGGTCGACCTGCTCGACGAGCTCGTCGGCACGGTGCTCGCCGAGGACGGCGCGGTGCTCGTGTTCACCCAGTACGTCGCGATGGCCCGCCTGCTCGAGGGACACCTGGCCCGCGCCGGCGTACCCCACCAGCTGCTGCACGGCGGTACGCCCGTGCGCGAGCGCGAGGCGATGGTGGAGCGGTTCCAGGCCGGCGAGGTGCCGGTGTTCCTGCTGTCGCTCAAGGCCGGCGGGACCGGCCTCAACCTCACCCGCGCCGACCACGTCGTGCACGTCGACCGGTGGTGGAACCCCGCGGTGGAGGAGCAGGCGACCGACCGCGCCTACCGCATCGGGCAGACCCGGCCGGTGCAGGTGCACCGGATGATCACGCGCGGCACGGTCGAGGAGAAGATCGCCGAGCTGCTCACCCGCAAGCGGGCGCTCGCCGACGCGGTGCTGTCCCAGGGGGAGGCGGCGCTGACCGAGCTCACCAACGAGGAGCTGCGCGACTTCGTGGCCCTGCGCCGGGACGACTGATGACCGCCGTCCTCCATCCGCGCGTCCCGCCACGTCGCGCCACCGCGCGGGCGAGCACCTGGTGGGGCAAGGCGTGGGTGCGCGCGGTCGAGGAGGCGGCGTACGCCGAGGCCGACCTGCGCGCCGCGCGGACCCTCGCCCGCGGCGGCCACGTCGGCCAGATCTCCACCGAGCCAGGGCGCTACCTCGCCTCGGTCGAGGACCGGCGCGGCCTCTGGACGGTCGCCGGCTCGGTGCCGACCCTGGGCACCGCCGACGTCGACGCGCTGGTGGAGACGGTGGCGGCGGAGTCCGGGCGGATCGCGGCGCTGCTCGCCGGCGACCTGCCGCACAGCCTGGTCGAGCACGCGGAGGAGGCCGGCGTCGAGCTGCTGCCGTACGGCGGCGAGCTCGGTGCCACCTGCAGCTGCGACCACTGGACCGACCCGTGCGTCCACGCCCTCGCCGTCCTCCAGCAGCTGACCTGGCTGGTCGAGGAGGACCCGTTCGTGCTGCTCCAGCTGCGGGGGCTGCCCCGCGACGAGCTGCTGTCGCGGCTGCACGCGCGGTCGGAGCCGGCGCCGGACCACGACGACCACGACGACGACGTCGACCTCGACGCCGCCGTGGAGGCCGCCCTCTACGCCGCGCGGCTGCTCGGCGAGACGGACTGAGGTCGCGCCGAAGGGGCACCGGAGGACCGTGAAGCTCCGCGAACGGCTCCGTCGCGAGCGCCGGCGCCTCCGGGTCGACGGGAGCGCCTCGCTGGCCTGGGCGCTGCGGATCACGGCCGCGGCGGTCGCGAGCTACGTCGTGGCGGTGCTGCTCTTCCCCGGGACCCAGCCGCTGCTGGCCCCGCTGACCGCGATGCTGGTCGTCCAGGTCACGCCGGTCTCGCTGCTGGCGAGCGGGCTGGACCGGGTGGTGGCGGTGGTGACCGGCGTGACGCTCGCGATCGGCTTCGCCGCCGTGGCGCCGTTGGAGTGGTGGAGCCTCGGGCTGCTGATCTTCGTCTCGATCGCCCTCGGCCAGGTGCTGCGGCTGCGCGACAACCTCATCGAGGTCGCGATCAGCGGCATGCTCGTGCTCGGGGTCGGTTCGCTCGGTGCCGGCACCGCGGCCTGGCAGCGGATCACCGAGACCCTCGTCGGCGCCGGGGTGGGGATCGCGGCGAACCTGCTGTTCCCGCCCAAGGTCGCGAGCGCGGACGCGGCGGCGGCGGTCGACGGGCTCGCCGACGCCGTCAGCGCCCTGCTGCACCGGGCCGCCGACGAGCTGGTCCCGGTCGTCGAGGACGCCGGCGACCTCGGTCCCCGCACCCGCAGCTGGCTCGACGAGGCCCGCCGGATCACCCGCGACGAGGCGCAGTGGGTCGGCGCGACACTCGCCCGCGCCGAAGAGGGTCGGCGGCTGAACGTGCGCGCGGTCGGCACGGCGGACGTGGGGCCGGGGCTGCGGCAGGGGTTCGAGGCGCTCGAGCACGTCGCACTGGCCGTTCGCGGTCTGTTCCGTGCGCTCGGGGACGCCGCGAGCGAGCCCGGGTGGCTCGACGACGAGGTCACGCGCGACGTCGTGCTGGGCAGCGCCCAGACGCTCCGGGAGCTGGCGACCGGCGTCGACGCCTTCGGCGCGCTGGTGCGCAACGAGGCGGGCCCGTCGACGACGATGACGGCGGAGGACGTCCGGCACCTGCGGGACGCCCTCGACGGCGTGCACGAGGCGCGGGCCCGGCTGGAGGAGCTGCTCGCCAGCGACACCCCGCCGGGGTTGCGCGAGCTGGTCGCGGTGACGCTGTCGACCGTGCGGCGGGTGCTCCGCGAGCTGGATCTCGAGCAGCGGGTGCGTCGCCAGGTGCAGATGGGCCGGCCGCGGTCGGGCCCCCTCGCCCGGCCCCGGGTCCGCCGCCGCCCGGTCGCGCAGGGGACGAGTCCCGACGCCGAGACCCAGCCGATGCCGCGGATCAGCGACCCAGCGCCCCGAGAGCCATCCGGCTGAGCACGTCGCGCATCTGCTCGTCGGGCAGCAGGCCCGAGTGCGGCGTGGAGTTGATCAGCCCGAACGCGGCGTGCGCCATCGCGCGGGCGGTGGCCAGGTCGAGCTCCTCGTCGCGCAGCCTCAGTTGGGCGGCCCAGAGGTCGACGTACTCCCGCTGGAGGGAGCGGACCCGCTCGCGGGCGTCCGCGGGGAGCGACTCCCAGTCGCGGTCCTGGACCACGATCAGCGGCCGGTGCCGGAGGGCGAAGTCCACGTGCCAGTCGACGAGCCCGGCGAGTGCGCCGTCGGGGTCGCCGGCGGCAGCGACCCGCTCCTGGCCGACGCCGAGGAGCTCCTCGCTGATCGAGACCAGCATCTCGGCGAGCATCGCCTGCTTGGACGGGAAGTGCTTGTAGAGGGCCGGCCCGGAGATGCCGCAGGCCGCGCCGAGGTCGGCGACCGAGACCCCGTGGAAGCCCCGCGCGGCGAACAGGTCGGCCGCGGTCGCGAGGATCTGGGCGCGCCGGCTCATGGCGCAAGGTTAGCGGTCACTAACCCCGTGCGGGGTTTCGGCGGCCAGTAGCGAGAATCCGCCGGCCGTCCCTCACTCCTCGCCCGATCCGCCGTTCTCCTGCTCGGCGATCTGCCGGCGGACGTCGTCCATGTCGAGGTCCTTCACCGCCGTGATGACCTGCTCCAGGGCGGGGGCGGGCAGGGCGCCGGGCTGGGCGAAGACGAGGATGCCGTCGCGGAAGGCCATCAGCGTCGGGATCGAGGTGATCTGCGCGGCCGCGGCGAGCGACTGCTCGGCCTCGGTGTCGACCTTGCCGAACACGACGTCGTCGTGCTTCTCCGCGGCGGCCTCGAAGACCGGCGCGAACTGGCGGCACGGCCCGCACCAGGCGGCCCAGAAGTCCACGAGCACGATGTCGTTCTCCACGACGGTCTGCTCGAAGGTGTCGGCGGTCAGCGCTACGGCGGTCATGTTCCTACAACGAGGCGGGCCTGGGGATTGTTCCGGGTCGCTGCGATACCGACCGGGCAGTTGTTCCACAGGTTAACGATCGCTAACCTGAGACGGTGAGCCACATGAAGGAGCTGGTGGACGAGCTGCGGGAGCGACTGGCGGTCGCCCGGCAGGGCGGCAGCGAGGCCGCGCGACGCAAGCACACCGACCGGGGCAAGCTGCTGGTGCGCGACCGGGTCGACCGACTGCTGGACCCGGGCAGCCCGTTCCTCGAGCTGAGCCCGCTGGCCGCCTACGGCATGTACGGCGCCCCGGACGAGCCGAACAGTGTGCCCAGCGCCGGCGTCGTCACCGGCATCGGCCGGGTGAGCGGCCGGGAGGTCGTGGTCGTGGCCAACGACGCGACGGTCAAGGGCGGCACGTACTACCCGATGACGGTCAAGAAGCACCTGCGGGCGCAGACCGTGGCGAGCGACAACCACCTGCCGTGCGTCTACCTCGTCGACTCCGGCGGCGCGTTCCTGCCGATGCAGGACGAGGTGTTCCCCGACCGCGAGCACTTCGGCCGGATCTTCTACAACCAGGCCAACCTCTCCGGGCGCGGCATCCCGCAGATCGCCAGCGTGATGGGCTCGTGCACCGCCGGCGGCGCCTACGTCCCGGCGATGTCGGACGAGACCGTGATCGTGCGCAACCAGGGCACGATCTTCCTCGGCGGCCCGCCGCTGGTGAAGGCCGCGACCGGCGAGGTGGTCACGGCCGAGGAGCTCGGCGGCGGCGACGTCCATGCCCGGACCTCCGGCGTCGTCGACCACCTCGCCGAGGACGACGCCCACGCGCTCGCGATCGTGCGCAGCATCGTCGGCACCCTCGAGCGACGCAGCCCCGGCGCGCCGTACGAGCTCGCGCCGGTCGAGGAGCCGCACGACGACCCGGGCAGCCTCTACGAGGTCGTCCCCGCGGACACCCGCACGCCGTACGACGTGCGCGAGGTGATCCGCCGGATCGTCGACGGCAGCCGCTTCCACGAGTTCAAGAAGCTCTACGGCGAGACGCTGGTGACCGGCTTCGCGCACATCTGGGGCCACCCGGTCGGCATCGTCGCCAACAACGGCATCCTCTTCAGCGAGTCCTCGCTCAAGGGGGCGCACTTCATCGAGCTGTGCAACCAGCGCGGCATCCCGCTGGTCTTCCTCCAGAACATCACCGGCTTCATGGTCGGCCGCGAGTACGAGAACGGCGGCATCGCCAAGGACGGCGCCAAGCTCGTCACCGCGGTCGCCTGCTCGGTCGTCCCGAAGTTCACCGTCGTCATCGGCGGCTCCTTCGGCGCCGGCAACTACGGCATGTGCGGCCGCGCCTACGACCCCCGCTTCCTGTGGATGTGGCCCAACGCCCGCATCTCCGTCATGGGCGGCGAGCAGGCCGCGTCCGTGCTCGCGTCCGTGGCCGGCAAGGCCGACGACGAGGAGTTCAAGGCGCCGATCCGCGAGCAGTACGAGACCCAGGGCTCGCCGTACTACTCGACAGCAAGGCTCTGGGACGACGGCATCATCGACCCCGCCGACACCCGACGCGTCCTCGGCATGGGCCTGGCGGCCGCCGCCAACGCACCGACCCCGGCGCCGCAGTACGGCGTCTTCAGGATGTGACCGCGGTGTTCACCCACGTCTTCATCGCGAACCGCGGGGAGATCGCCGCCCGCATCGCCCGCACCTGCCACCGCCTCGGCATGCGCGCCACCACGAGCGCCGGCGACTACCTCGACCCCGAGGCCCAGGTCGCCCAGGCGCTGGCCGCCGGCGCGGAGGCGGTCCACCCCGGGTACGGCTTCCTCTCGGAGAACCCCGGCTTCGCCCGCGCCGTGACCGACGCCGGCCTGGCCTGGATCGGCCCACCGCCCGAGGCGATGGAGGCGATGGCCCGCAAGGACCACGCCCGCGAGATCGCGGTCGCCGCCGGCGTACCCGTCGTGCCGCGCGGCGAGGACGCAGGCTTCCCGGTCCTGGTGAAGGCGGCCGCCGGCGGTGGCGGCAAGGGCATGCGCGTCGTGCGCGGCGAGGCCGACCTCGAGGAGGCCCGGGCCGCCGCGGCCCGCGAGGCCCGGAGCGCCTTCGGCGACGACACCCTGCTCGTCGAGAAGTACGTCGAGCGCGGCCGCCACATCGAGGTGCAGGTGATGGCCGACGCGCACGGCAACGCGATCCACCTCTGGGAGCGCGACTGCTCCACGCAGCGCCGGCACCAGAAGGTGCTGGAGGAGGCGCCCGCCCCGACGATCAGCGAGGCGGTCCGCGCGCTGGTCACCAGCAGCGCCGTCGCGCTCGCGCGGCAGGTCGGCTACCGCAACGCGGGCACGGTCGAGTTCCTGCTCGACGAGAGCACCGGCGAGCCGTACTTCCTGGAAATGAACACCCGCCTCCAGGTCGAGCACCCCGTCACCGAGGCGATCACGGGGCTCGACCTCGTCGAGCTGCAGCTCCTCGTCGCCGCCGGCGATCCGCTCCCGCTGACCCAGGACGACGTCACGGTCACCGGCCACGCGATCGAGGCCCGGGTGTACGCCGAGGACTCCTTCCACGGCTTCCTCCCGCAGGCCGGCCGGGCGACCACCGTGCAGTGGCCGCGCGACGTGCGCGTCGACCACGCGCTCGAGAGCGGCCAGGTCGTGAGCACGTCCTTCGACCCGATGCTCGGCAAGGTGATCGCCCACGGCCGCACCCGCGAGGAGGCCCGGGCCGCCCTGGTCGCGGCGCTGGACGGTACGGCGATCCTCGGCCTGACCACCAACACCGGCTTCCTGCGGGCGCTGGTGGCGAGCGAGGAGTTCCGCGACGCCACCATCGACACCGCGTGGCTGGACCGCCACACCGTCCCGGCGCCCGACCCCGCGCCGGCCCGCGAGGCCGCCGCGTGGGAGGTCTTCCTGGCCCGCCGCGAGGACGTCGGCCCGTTCCACTCCGACGGGTTCCGGCTGGCCGGCGACCCCGCCCCCGTCGTCATCGAGCTCGACGAGCCCGTGACGCTCGTCGGACCCGAGCCGCGCCACCGTCCGGTCGCCGAGGTCGGCACCGACCACGTCGAGGTCGTCCACCACGGCCAGCGGTTCGTCTTCGAGCGGCCCGACCCCGCGGCCGACCACGGACCTGTGGCGGGCGACGGCTCGATCACCGCCCCGATGCCCGGCACCGTGCTCGACGTCCGCGTCGCCGCCGGCGACCGGGTCGAGACCGGCCAGGTGCTGGTCGTGCTCGAGGCGATGAAGATGGAGCTCACGCTCAAGGCGCCGTTCGACGGCACCGTCTCCGGGCTGGCCGCGAGCACCGGCGCCCAGGTCGCGCTCGGCCACACGCTGCTGGAGGTGCAGCCCGATGAGTGAGCTCCCCACCGTCGTCCGACCCGAGGGACTCCCGGAGCGCGTGACGGTCTACGAGGTCGGCCCGCGCGACGGACTCCAGAACGAGAAGGCGCTGGTACCGACCGGCGTGAAGGCCGAGTTCGTCGAGCGCCTGCTGGCCGCCGGCCTGCCGGTCGTCGAGGCCACCAGCTTCGTGCACCCGAGGTGGGTGCCCCAGCTCGCCGACGCCGCCGACCTGATGACGCTGCTCGGCGAGCCCGGGCGCGACTGCCCGGTCCTCGTGCCCAACGAGCGCGGCCTCGACCGCGCCCTCGAGCTGGGCGCGAAGCACATCGCGATCTTCGGCTCCGCCACCGAGACCTTCGCCCGGAAGAACCTCAACCGCAGCCTCGACGAGCAGTTCGCGATGTTCGAGCCGACCGTGCGCCGCGCCCGCGACGCCGGCCTCGACGTCCGGGCCTACGTGAGCATGTGCTTCGGCGACCCCTGGGAGGGCGGCGTACCCGTCAAGCAGGTGGTCGACGTCGGCAAGCGGCTCTTCGACCTCGGCGCCAGCCAGCTCAGCCTCGGCGACACCATCGGGGTCGGTACGGCGGGCCACGTGACCGCGCTCGTCGACGCCTTCACGAGCGCCGGGATGGGCGTCGACCAGCTCGCGATGCACTTCCACGACACCTACGGCCAGGCGCTCGCGAACACCCTCGCCGCCCTGCACGCCGGCATCACCACGTTCGACGCGAGCGCCGGCGGCCTGGGCGGCTGCCCGTACGCCCGCAGCGCCACCGGCAACCTCGCCACCGAGGACCTCGTCTGGATGCTCACCGGCCTCGGCATCGAGCACGGCGTCGACCTCGGGCAGGTCGTCTCGACCAGCGTCTGGATGGCGGGCCACCTGGGCCGCCCCAGCCCGTCCGCCGTCGTGAGGGCACTGGCAGAATCCACGGCATGAGCCGGAGGGTCTACCTGCACATCGGTGCGCCGAAGACCGGCACGACCTACCTGCAGGACCGGCTCGGGGTGAACGCGAAGTCGCTCGCCGCGAACGACGTCCACTTCCCGACCACGTCCCCGCTGGTGAGCCCCGGGCTCGCCCAGTTCCGCGGCGCGCTCGACCTGCTCGGCCAGGACTGGGGCGGGGCCCCCGGCCACGCCGACGGCGCCTGGGACGCGCTGGCCCGCCGGGTCAGGCGGCGTACCGGCACCATCGTGATCAGCCACGAGATCCTCGCGCCGGCCACGCCCGGCCAGGTGGCCAAGGCGCTGCGCGACCTCGCCGGCAGTGAGATCCACGTCGTCTACACCGCCCGCGACCTGGGCCGGCAGATCCCGGCCGCGTGGCAGGAGAGCATCAAGCAGGGCCGCCGCTGGAGCTACGGTCGCTTCGTCGAGCGCTTCGAGAAGGGCCGGACCTGGTTCCACCGCGCCTTCGACGTCCCCCGCGTCCTCGGCACCTGGGGCGCCGGGCTGCCGCCGGAGCGGGTCCACGTCGTCACGGTCCCGCACGGCCGCAACGACCAGCAGCACGGCGATCCGCTGTGGCTGCGGATGTGCGAGGTGCTCGGCATCGACCCGGCGTGGGCGCCGCTCGACAGCGACCGCTCCAACCAGTCGCTCGGCATCGCCGAGACCCAGGTCGTGCGGCAGCTCAACCGCCGGATGGACCGCCAGGCCCGCCGCGAGTCGAGCTTCGACGAGCTGATCCGCGACATGCTCGCCCAGGGCGAGCTCGCGAAGGGCCGCCGGTCGGCCGCGGTCACGCTCCCGCCCGACCACTACCCGTGGGCCGAGGAGCAGGCCGAGCGCTGGATCGAGTGGATCGAGGGCAGCGGCGTGGACGTCGTCGGCGACGTCGCCGAGCTGCGCCCGGTCCGGCCCGACCCGGACGAGGCGTGGAAGGACCCCGACCGGGTCCGCGCCAAGCGCCAGCTCAAGACCGCGCTCGACGCCCTCGCCGCGATGACCCGCGAGGCGGCCCGCCGGCCCGACCCCGAGCGCCAGCTGGGCCAGCGGGTCCGCGCCCAGGCCCAGAAGCTCCGCGACCGATGAACGACACCCCCGGCGTACGCCGCGCCTGGGGCTGGGTCGCCCACCTCCGCGACGGCGGTACGACGCCGTGGCGCGACTGGACCGACGAGGGCGAGCCCCGGGGCCGGGTCCTCCCCGGCGCGCAGCAGCTGGAGCTGCTGCGGCGGCTCAACGAGGCCGGTCGCCCCACGCCCGACCTGGCGACCCGGGTGCTCGACGCCAGCGCCCCCGGCCGGGGCCGCCCGGATCTTGAGCTCGCCGGCGCCGTCGAGCGGCTGGAGTTCGGGCCGCCGCCGGTCGACCCCGCCGACCTCCCCGACGACGAGCTGCTCCGGGTCGCGGCCAGCGTGATCGCCGACGAGGTGGTCGCGGCCGGCCTGCCGGACGCCGGCCGGGTGCCGCCGCCGCGGTTCTGGCGCACCCGCTACCGACTCGTCGGCGACCCGATGATCGCCAACCCGATGCGGGACGCCCTGATCGCGCAGGGCCGCCCGCCGGGCGGCAGCGGCTCGCTCGTGCTGGTGGTCGGCACCGACGTCGGGGCGATGGTCGCCCACGCCTGGACCGCCCGCAGCCTGGCCGAGGGCGGCTCGACGTGGCGGGAGTGGCTGACGCCGTACACCCGCGGTCGCGCGCTGCCGCGCCGCGTCGACCTGCTGCGCACCGCGCGGGAGTGGACCGAGCACGTGGGCCGGGAGCGGGTGACGGTCGTGCTCGACCCGGCCCTGGTGCCGAAGCTGGTCGGCGCCCGCCGCCTGCCCGTGCCCGACGAGCTCCCGGCCGACGCCGCGGACCTCGCCCGCCGGGTCGGGCAGGTGCTCGGGCTGCTCGCCGTCCCGGACCGCAAGCGCGCCCTCGTGCA
The DNA here is from genome assembly GCF_054653575.1 of Nocardioides pyridinolyticus. NCBI lineage: Bacteria > Bacillati > Actinomycetota > Actinomycetes > Propionibacteriales > Nocardioidaceae > Nocardioides > Nocardioides pyridinolyticus. Next base: position 93,708 of record NZ_BAAIFY010000018.1, read on the forward strand.
GCAGACGCTGCTGCCCCGGCTCGCCGGTAGGGGCGGCGCCCCGCTCGTGGTGCCCGAGGAGCACCACGACTGGCTGCACGACCGGGCGGTCCGGATGCGCGACGGGCTGCTCCGCGCTGGATACGCTGTCCAGGGTGACCCGGACAGCCTGCTGCCGGTCGCTCGCGACGGTGCACCGGAGCCGTCGGACGCCGCGGTCCTGGCGCTGGCCCTGCGCCTGATGCTGGAGAAGAGTTGAGTAGACGAGTCCTGCTGCACGTCGGCACGCCGAAGACCGGCACGTCCTACCTCCAGGACGTGCTGTACCGGAACCGGCGCACGCTCGCGGCGGCCGACATCCTCTACCCCGCGGACCGCTTCGACGGGCACTTCCTCGCCGCCCTCGACCTGATGCGCCTGCCGTGGGGCGGGCTCGAGTCCGAGGCGGTCGGCGCGTGGGACCGGCTCGCCGAGCGGGTCCGCGAGCACCGCGGGACCGCGATCATCAGCCACGAGATCCTCGCGACCGCCTCCCGCGCCCAGGCCGGCAAGGCGCTCGCGTCGCTGGGCCACGGCGCCGGCACCGAGGTGCACCTGATCCTCTCCGTGCGCGACCTGGTCCGCCAGATCCCCGCGGAGTGGCAGGAGAACGTCAAGCACCGCAGCTCGGTCAGCTACGGCTCCTTCCTCGCCAAGATCCAGGACCCGAAGCGCGAGTCGCGCATCGCCACGTGGTTCTGGGGCGTCCAGGAGCTGCCCGACATCCTCAACCGCTGGGGACACGAGCTCCCCCCCGAGCAGATCCACCTGGTCACCGTGCCGCCGCCCGGCGGGCCGTCGCAGCTGCTCTGGAAGCGGTTCAGCCTCGCCTTCGGCCTCGACGGGATGGACCTCGACCTCGAGGCCGAGCGGTCAAACCCGTCGCTGGGGGTCCCCGAGACCGCGCTGGTACGGCGGATCAACCGCGCCGCCAACCACGAGCTCCCGCCCGCCGACTACCGCCCCCTCGTCCGCGAGCTGCTCGCGCACCAGACCCTCTCGCGGCGTACCCGCTCGCCCCGGCTGGCCCTGCCGCCGGACGCCCACCCGTGGGTGTCGGAGATGACGTCCGCGTGGATCGCCGAGATCGAGCGGCGCGGGTACGACGTGGTCGGCGACCTCGCGGACCTCCGGGGCGCACCGCCGGTGACGTCGTACGTCGACCCCGACCACCCGCCGGAGCGGCTGGTCGCCCGGGCCGGCGTCGACGCGATCAAGGCGCTGCTGCTGGAGAGCGCGCGCCTGCGCCAGTCCGAGGAGCAGATGCGCCGCGAGCTCGAGGACACCCGGATCGCGCTCGAGCGCTCCTACCTCCGCCCGACCTACCGCTGGCGCGAGAAGGTGGTCCGCAGGCTGGGCTCGAGCGGGGCCGGCCGCAGCCTGCTGAAGGGCTACCGGCTGGTGCGCGGACGCAGCTCGCCCGCGGCGTAGCGGCCGACCCGCCAGGTCGCGAGGCCATCGGCGCCCATCCCGAAGGCGCCGCCGACGATCGGCGTACGCCGCGCGATCGCGATGGCCAGCCGCTTCCCGCCGACCCGGGTGATCAGGTCGGAGGCGACCTCGGCGGAGATCACCCGGTCGAGGTCGGGGTCGTGCACCGGCGCCGTGGCGATGGCCATCGGCGGGCCGGGGAGCTTGCGCTCCCTGATCTTCTGGTCGACGAGCTCGCGGCCGAGCAGGCAGGCGAGGATGGCGTTGCGGGCCCGCGGGTCCTCGAGGTCGTAGCCGCGCAGGTGGGCGATGCCCGCGACCATCCGCGACTGGATCAGCGCCAGGCCGGCGACGTTCGCCGGGATCGTGACCGTCGCGGTGACGATGCCGCCGAGGCCGGTGAGCAGGCCCTGCGCCCCGGCGTACCGCACGTGGTCCTCGATCAGGCCCGGGACGTCGGTCTTCTCGGCGGCGCGGGCCGCGGGCGCCAGCGGTCCGGCGCCCTCGATGGCGCGGTGCAGCGCCTCCCGGACGAAGGTGTGGGTGAGGTCGGGCGCGAGGTGCGGCACCCGTGGCCCGACGTGCCGGGCCACCAGCCGTCCCGTCGCCGATGCCTTGCCCATGGGGCGATCGTACGGACGTTACGGTGACGCCATGCCCGTCGAGCCGCCCGCGTCGCGCTGGACGTTCGGCGACCCGGCCGGCTTCGACGAGCTCGACGACCTGGTGGCGATCGGCGCCGACCTCGAGCCGGGGACGCTGCTCGCGGCCTACCGACGCGGGGTCTTCCCGATGCCCTCGGGTACGCCGCGCGACCCGATGTACTGGTTCTGTCCGGTGCGCCGCGGCGTGCTGCCGCTGGAGCGGCTGCGGGTCACCCGGTCCACGCGGCGGTCGCTGCGGGACTTCGAGATCCGCGTCGACACGGCCTTCGCGGACGTCGTGGCCGGCTGCGCGGACCCGTCCCGGCCGTCGGGCTGGATCGACCGCGAGGTCGCGGCGGCGTACCAGCGGCTGCACGAGCTCGGCTGGGCGCACTCGGTCGAGGCGTGGCAGGACGGCCGGCTCGCCGGCGGGCTCTACGGGGTCGCGATCGGCGGGCTGTTCGCGGGGGAGTCGATGTTCCACCGGGTCCGCGACGCGTCCAAGGTCGCGCTCGTCGCGCTGGTCGACCTGCTCTCGGACGAGCACGTCGGGCGGCGGCTGCTCGACGTCCAGTGGCTGACGCCGCACCTCGCCTCGCTCGGCGCGGTGGAGGTCTCGCGGGCGGCGTACCTCCGCGCGCTGCACCAGGCCCTTCCGCTTCCGCAGCCGTCCTTCCCGGCCGGGGCATGAACCGGTGGGCGTGGGGAAGGGTGGGCGCATGAAGACAGGACTTGTGATGGCCGGCCTCGTGCTGACGATGGGCGGCCTCGTCGGCTGCGGCGGGGGCGACGGGGACAGCGAGAGCGGAGGGCTCCCGCGGGACGCCTCCTCGGCGGACTTCTGCGCGAACTTCGAGCAGCTGGCGAAGGACCTGGGCGCGTTCACGGCCGACAGCGACCCGGCGGACGCGATCGCGCAGATGCAGGACGCCTCGGAGGAGATGCGCGCGACCGGTGTGCCCGAGAGCGCCACCGACGAGCAGGCCGAGGGCCTCGAGGTCACCCTCGAGGCCATCGACGGGATCGACCCGGACTCCTCGCTGGAGGACCTCAGCGGCATCGAGGACCAGTTCAGCGAGGCCGAGCAGGAGAAGGCCGACGCGTTCGACGACTACCTCGACGAGGAGTGCGGAGAGATCGGATGAGCCTGGGCGTCCGCCGCCTCGCCGCGCTCGGGTGCCTCGGGCTGGTGGCCGCGCTCGGCGCGTGCAGCGACGGCGAGGGTGGTGGGGGCTCGGCCGCGCCGGACGACGCGTCGCTGGACGAGTTCTGCGAGACGTTCAACGGGCTGTTCGAGCGGGTGCTGTCCGAGGACGTCGCCGGCGACCAGGCGGCGTCGGTCCGCGCGCTCAAGGACTGGGCGAAGGACCTCGAAGAGGTCGGCACCCCGAGCGACATCCCCGACGACGCTCGGCACGGCTTCGACCTGTTCGTCGAGCAGGCGCAGCAGATCGAGGAGGATGCCTCGCTCACCGACCTCGAGAAGCTCAGCGAGGACCTCAGTGAGGCCGACCAGGCCGACGGCGACGCGTTCAGCGACTGGGCCCAGGACAGCTGCCCGCTCGACGTACCCGCGCTGCCCGGCTCGGAGA
>NZ_BAAIFY010000019.1:0-90448 GCF_054653575.1 Nocardioides pyridinolyticus
GCAAGACGAGGCGGAGGACGAGGCGAGCCAGTCGCCGGGCGGCGCGAATGATGCCGATTCGGCGCCGGAGTAGGGCACCGGAGTAGTTGCTGCCGGCACCGGGAACGCGGCTCGGCCTACGGCGGTTCATCGCTGAGCGGGGTGGCCCCTCGAGGGGGCAAGGGGACCGAACCGATGTAGCCCGGAGGACCTGTCCGCCCGTGCTTCCCCCAAAGCGAGTTTGAAAGCAGGCGGGCGAGCGGATGAGGGGAAGGACGAGGAGCCGAACACGAACATCAACCTTCGAAACCGCCGCTACCGGCGTATGCAGCGGCGGGGCCATTGCCCTGGCCAATCAAAGACGATCGTCGCGGGTATCTACTACGCGTGATCGTAGATGTCTACTAGAGTGACCAGTGTGACTAGGGAGAATAACCTGCCCACCCCCGGTTTGGGTCGTCGACCCTTTCTCAAAGTGGCGGCTGGAGGCGCTGCCGTGACGTCGGTAGGTGTTGCGGCGCGCCTGTACCCCGGCGGCGGGCCCACGACGGACGGAGTGCTTGCTCTTTCGACGCACGCCGGCAGCGACGTGCAGTCGTTGCACGTGCCATTGGGGGACGAGCTGCTCCTGCAGGCAGGTTCGCGCCGGTGGGAGTCTCGCCGTCTCCCCACATCGACCCACTCGATGGTTGCCTTCACCTGGAGCGACCAAGATCAGCCGCCGGCGGCGCGAATCCGCGCTCGCCGTGGCGGCTCCTGGACGCCATGGATGTTGGTTCCCGCCGATCTTGACGTACCGGACGGCGAGGATGTCGGGGGCAACCGTGTGCGGGGCACCGATCTGATGTGGATCGGCCGCGCCGACGGCGTCCAGATCCGCATTGATGGTCGCCGTCCCTCGGACCTCGTGCTGGTGCTCTTGTACCCCGAACCGCGACTCAAAGATGACTTGCTGGAGGGTCCCGCCGGGCGGGCAGTTGCACCGAGGAGCACCGATGACGCACGGGTCCCGTGTCCCGAGCTGGTGACTCGCAAGGACTGGGGCGCCAACGAGTCCCTCCGTGACGGCGATCCGACGTACAACCACACTCTCAAGCAGGTCCACATCCACCACACCGTCAATGCGAACGACTATTCTCGCCGTGACGTGCCCGCGCTGATCCGGGGGATGTACGCCTACCACACCCAGACCCTGGGATGGTCCGACATCGGCTACAACTTCCTCGTGGACCGATTCGGGCGTGCCTTCGTCGGCCGCGCCGGCGGTCCCCGCAGGCTCGTCCGTGGGGCTCACACTTTGGGCTTCAACGCCGAGTCCACCGGCGTGTCGGCGATCGGCAACTACGAGACCGCACAACCGACTGACGCCATGCTGAACGCCATCGCAGGCATCGCGGCGTGGAAGTTGGATCGGTTCGACCGGGACCCCCGCAGTACCGTCCGGGTCGAGTCGGAGGGCAGTGACAAGTACCCCGCTGGGCGGACGGTCCGCCTGCCGGTGATCGACGGACACCGCGACACCAACGACACCGCCTGCCCCGGCCGCCATCTGTACGAAGCTCTGCCCAAGATCAGACGGCGTACAGCACGACGCATCGAAGCGGCACACCAGCGTCCCATCGTCGTGGAACGACCCGCCGAGATCACGGGAATTGCGAGCTTGGGCGAAGCTCTCAGGATCGAGCCTGGCATCTATCAGCCCGAAGAAGCCACGCCCACTTACCAGTGGCTGCGAGGCGCGGAACCCATATCCGGCGAGGTAGACCAGACCTACCTGCTACGCGCTAAGGACGTCGGGAGCACTGTGGGATGCGCGATGACCCTGACCCAGCCCGGCGTGGATGCCGTCGTACAGCGACCAACACTCTCCGCTGCGGTGACCGCTCGTCCGGCGCTGGATGTGGTGTCGACTGCGCGCCGTCGCGTGGTGCGTGTTGCCGTCAGTGTCGTCGCGCCCACAGGTGTCACCGCCTCACCCGAAGGACAGGTGACTGTCACGGTCGGCGAGCGCACCCGAACGGTCGAGCTCACGGACGGCCGCGCCGACGTTCAGTTCGGCCGCCGGCGGCGGATGGCCTTGGGAAAGCACGCAGTGCGAATCGTCTATGGGGGGAGCGCGACCTTCCTCGCCGCGGACTGGTCGGGAAGCGTGAGAGTCGACTGATGAACGTGGTGCGCTTGGGGCGACCGATGTGTGAGCAGGGAAAATCATGAGTCGTCGAATCTTGGGTCTGGCTGCCGCGGCGGCGATGGTTGCGCTAGGAGGCTTTCTCACATTCTTCGGACTCGGCGGCCTCGACGGCGAGGCAACGTCTCGATCGTGGGCGACCCTTGGTCCGGTCCTGGCCGGTCTCGGTGTGGCGCTGGCCATCGTGACCTTCAGACCGCCTGGCTGACCACGGCGCGGCCGTGTCCTGACCTTGGCGGGCTGCGCGGACGACAGCGAGCCGAGCAGCGACGACCAGAACAACGCCGAGGTCACGTTCGCCCAGAGCATGCCCAGACGGCCCGCGGTGAAGAGGACTCCTGGCTTAGGGGTTCTTGAAGACGTCGTGGTCACCCGCGCGGCGCCAGCGCACGCGCAGCTCGCCGTCGACGGTGAGGAGCTCGAACGTGGCACGGCCGTCGGGACTGGCGAACGACCAGGTCATCTCCAGCACTCCGGCGGCCGAGCGGACCGGCTTGACCCGCAGTGAGGCCGGCCAGGGTGTCGCGGGATCCGTGGCGAAGGCGTCACATGCCGGGACGAACTTGTCCCGCACGACCTTCTTGAACGCGGCCGCGTGCTCTGCCTTGAGGCGCCGGTAGTCGGCATCGAAGGCGGGGGTGGTCTCGAACTTCACTCGGCCGCGTCGAGGTCGTCGAGGTGGGCGAAGAAGTCCTCGCCAGTCTCGTGGACGAGCACCCGGCCGGCGGCCACGTGCGCGTCGACCTCACGCTCGCGCTTCTGCCACTGCTCGGTCCAGAACCACGCCTGGTCGGCCGGCACCGGTAGCGCTGGCCGCAGCTCGACGACGCCGTCGGAGCGCTCGGTGATCTCCAGCTGCGCCCCGGGCTCGTCCAGGTGCAGGCGCTGGCGCAGGTCGGCGGGCAGCGCGATCACGCCGCGGCGCTGGACGCCGACGTAGCCGTGGAATCCGGGGGGCTCGGCAGTCATGATCCCATCATGCCTCATCGGCCGTTCGGCCGCAAAACCGCTGGGCGGCAAATCGCCGATAACTAACCTTCCGTCTTCCTCATGCGCCCGACGGCGTGGGCTCTGTCGCCATGATCTTGCCTCCCTTGCCAGGTCCGCTTCGGTCTGCAGCGCTCGACCCGTCGAGGCGCTCGAGGTTCAGCACGTTGCCCCGGGGGCCACGTCCATCCCCTGATGGCACGCGCTCGGAGTCGCGGGGTTCCCGGCGGCCGTCTGTGCCCTCGGGCGTCATCGCCCAGTTTGCGGCGCAGCCAACCCAGGTGCACGTCGATCGTCTTCGAGGTGTCTCGATTCGGCGCCGCCCAGCCGGCCGCGGACCGAGCCGCGGCCGCGGGCAGCACTGCTGCCGTCGAGCGGCGCTGGGCACTGGGCTGGGTCGGGCAGTTCTCCACCGCCTGCATGCGGCGAGGGTAGCCGGAGGTCGCTGAGGCTTCGCCGGGAGGCCTACGCCGGTTTCGAGTCTCCGTCGTTCGATGATGTCCACGGCTGTGGGGGAGTTCATGTGGCGATACTCGAGCTCGCCGCCGTTGCCCAGCGGGCGGCGGACAGAACATCGGGCCTCGAGGGCCGCCTATGAGGCGTAGCCATGAGCGGGACTCTGTCCCACGACCGTCCTGCGCCGAAACATGCCAATCTGACCCTATCGAGAGGGACCGGATGGCCGTGTGCCCGACATCGCGTGGGGCTCTCGGACCTCATGACCCATGCGCCTATCCGAACCGACAGGCGACGGTCCTCCCCCCAGACCGTGCAGCGCCGCGACCGCGGAAGCGGCGATCGCGGCAGCACTCGTGGCACTACTGGCTGCGCGCATCGCCTCCGAGACTGGCGCCGGGACAGGGACCAGTCGTTTGGCGAGGATGTCGGCGGGGGAGACCCAGACGACGTCGCGGCCGAATGCCGGAGCAGTTGCAAGTCCGGCCTCGACGTCGTTGTGCGCCCTGCGCGACAGGGCTCGGGCCGGGCCGGTGAGGTCGGGTGCGTCGGCCTTCTCGGCGACGATCACTGCGAGCTCGGACCCGGCCTCGATCGCCCGCAGCGTTGCGGAGACGGCTTGGGGCAGCCCTGGGCGTCCGGCGATGACCTCGGGGATGGCCAGGGTGGTCTTGTCGTGGGTGATCTGGCGGAATGCAGCGCGGACCTCCGCGGCCGCGCGAGCCAGCGGCTCCTCGAGGCAGACTCCCGGGGGAGCGAGGTCGCTCCAGCGGCTGGCCAGGTTGCTCCAGGACCGCCCTGCCTCGGCGATGGCGGGGACCAGGCGCTCGGAACACTCGAGCACGCCGGCGGCCGCGGCCGCGTCGACGAGGACCAAGGTCGCGCCGGCGATGAGCCCCTGGGTGCGGGTGAGCAACAGGATGTTGGAGGGCTCGAGATTCCGGGCCAGCGCGCGGTGGGTCTGGATGTCCCAGTTGGCCAGTGCTTGCGCCAGCCGGCCGGGGTCGTCGGCGGGCCGCATCGCCTCGCCGGCGAGGGCTTGGGGGAATAGGGCGGTCAGGTAGCTGCGGGCGGTGTTCTCGCAGGCGGACATCCGGTCGATCCAGACACCGGTGGGGGCGATCGCGTAGGGGGAGTGGTGCTGTGCCAGGTGGATCCGTCGGCCGGCGCTGCGGGCGTCGTTGACGCGGTCGCGGCCGTGCTCGTGGAGCGCGACGTTGACGGCGTGGGCGGTCAGGTAGAGCCCGTGCATGATCCTGGTGCGTGCTGCCTCGAGGTCGCGGTGAGCGTCAGGCTGCTCGTGGGGGATCTCGGCGCCGTAGCGGCGGACCAACGAGGCGGCGTTGAGGAAGGTCTGGGTCATCTGGTCGATGCGGGGGCTGGTCGGGCCCTGCCTTGGCCAAGCCTTGCGGCCGGAGAGGCTGGTCTCGATGGTTGCGGCCTGGGCGGAGAGGCTGGTGATGGGCCGGTCGCGCTCGTCGGCGCCAGGACGCCGACCGGGCAGGGAAGCCCACAGGTCCTCGGCGGCCGCGACCATCGTCGGCCAGCTGCGCAGCAGCGGGCCGGCGGCGTCGCCGTCGATGTCCATGAGGAGTTGGCGCGCCAGGTAGTCGACGTCGAAGAGCATCTCGCCGACGCTGCGCACGTCGCGCGAGGTCATCGGGATCTGGTCGACGTCGAAGAGCTTCTCGTCGATGTCGGCGTACGCCAGCCGCAGGTCAGTAGCCAAGGCCGCGGGCTTCCCGGATGAGGTCGCACAGGTCGACGACCAGCTGGGAACCGTGCACCAGGTCGGGCCGGTGCAGCGGCAGGGGACGGGTAAGCTCCTCGGCCTCGGCGAGCAGCTGCAGCGGCGTGCGCTCCTCTAGCTCCGCGTCCTCGTCGTGGTCGGGCAGCTCGTGGTCGTCGGGCAGCAGGGCGCTGGCCTGGGAGTGTGCGAGATAGACACCGAGCCCGAGGTCGTGCAGCGGTGAGTCGGCGGCGGCCCGGTCGGCGTCGCTCCACACCTGGGTGGCGGCCTGGTGCAGCAGGAGGGCGATCGAGCCCAGGCGGTCCCAGGTGCCGTCAGCGTTGAGGGTGTCCACGGGTGTTCCTTTCGGTCGGAGGTCGGTCTGGCTCATGAACCCACGTCCGGGTCGGTCCTCGCTCTGCTGAGCGGCGGGCTGTGGATAACTCGGGGTCGTGTCGGCGGCTGGGCACAAACTGGTCTCGTTCGCCTATGTCGTACGGCGTTCGCCGGACGATCACCGCGAGCAAAGTCAAGAGATTCGCACTAGTGCTGACAGATGGAGGAGGGTCGCGATGATGAGGTTCCCGATGACCGTGCTGAGGGTGGTGACGCTGGCGCTGGCGCTGCTGGTGAGCCTCATCCTCACCGTGGTGGTGTGCGCCCTGCTCCCGCCGGCGCTCGGCCTGGTGGCGTTCCTGGCCGCCGTCGGCCTGCTCGTTGCACTGGCGATCGGCCAGCTCGAGGTGCCGGCGATCGCGGCACTGACCCGGTCGCGTCCTGCGACCGCAGCTGAGCTCCAGGTGATGGCGCCGGTGCTCGCCGAGCTGGGCGGCCGCGGCGTCGACGTCGGTGCCCTGTTCGTGCGCCGGCGTCAGGGTCCGAGCCCCCCGGTGGCTGTGGCGATCACGGATCGCGCGGTCGTGGTCACCCCCGGGCTGGTGGAGGCCACGTACCGCGGAGGAGTGACCACTGCGGAGGCGGCCGCCGCGATGGCTCATGCTGTCGGCCGGCGGCGAGCGATCCGGCCGCGGCTGGAGCTCGCTGTGCTGGCGGCGACGACGCCGTGGCGGCTGGTGGTCGCGACGTTCCGTGGCGTGGGCCGGGCCTTCGCCTGGCTTCCGTTCATGAGGCTGGCGTGGACACTGCGGGGTGTCGTCGGGGTGATCTGCATCGTGCAGTCGGTCGCTGAGGGCCGGGCCGCTCCGGGAATCCTCGGCGGTGCGGTGATCGCCCTGACCTACCTGGTGCCGGCGGCCGTCCGGCGGATCGAGGCCCGGTCGGAGGCCGCGGCCGACCAGCTGGTGGTCGCCCTCGGCCTGGGCTCCGTGCTGGCTGGCCTGCTCCAGCGGCATGGGCATCCGATGACGCTCGAGCGGCTGCAGCGCCTGGAGACGGCCGTCGAGCAGCCTCAGCGGCCGCGGCTGCACCTGGTGCACGGCTGAGGACACTCTCCGGGCGCTGCAGGTCCGCGGGCTACTGGTCTTCCTGGAAGCCGGACGTGGAGTGGTGCACGCAGCCGCGGCCGTTGCCCTCGTGCGGCTTTTGGTTCATGCAGGGCAGCGACCCCAGCTTGTGGGAGCAGTCGACCCAGCGGACCGTCGTGCGGCCGCTGATGCGGCGGGCATCCGATGATCCGAGTGCGGTAGCCATCGCGACCTCCTAGCGGCGCGGGCCGCGGCGGCGGCCGAGCTGGGGCCGCTGGTAGGCGGCCGCGTCGGTGTGGTCGTGCTGTCGACCGGACCGGTGGACCTGCGCGATCTCAGCGTCGGGGGAGGGGTCGGTGTCGGCGGCCGCGGCCTGGACGGCGGTCTTCTCGGTGGCCCTGATCTCCTCAGCGCGCTGACGAGCCTCTTCCTCGAGCGCGGCTTCGTCGCGAGCGGCGTCACTCATCTGAACTCCCATGGATCCCGTGGACCGGCACCGGCTGCGCCAGTCCTTCTTGGTCTCCTAAGTGCGGACCAGCGGTGGGAGCGATCACTTCGGCTGATCCGGTTGGCGGCCCCGGGCCGGTCAGGCCGACTGTGCCAGCAGCGTGGCTCCCAGCAGCTGCGCGGTGTGCTCGACGAACGCCAGCGATCCGTGCTCACCGGGGCGGTCGCAGCACGGATGGGTGTCGAAGCCCTCGTTAACGACGACGCGGTGCAGCTGGCCACCGCAGGCACGACATCGCCGGCCGGCGTGGGTGGGGCACTGGTCGACCGCCACGACGCAGGGCAGGCACGCTGCGGGCGTCGGTGGGCTCACTTGGTGATCACGGTCCCAGTCGCGTCGCTGGCGCAGCAGCGTGGCGGTCTGTCGCCACAGCGAATGCTCAAGGTGCGCCGGCGCCGGTCGACCGAGCGCCTGGTCGACGGCTGCTTTGAGCAGCTGCTCACCGCAGCCGAGGAGTCGTTCGTCGACGCCACGGGCGTAGCATCACTGGGCCAGCGTCTTCGCGGCCATCGTCAGCTGCTCGTCCATGACTTGCCTCCCTGGCTCTCAGCAGATGCCCCACAGGCCGCGCTCAGCGCCCTGGGCGTCCTCGGCGGCCGCCGCGTACGCCTCTTCCCGGGCAGGCGCCCGGTCGGCTTCGTAGCGGCGGGCGGCGCCGCTGGACAGGAGCTCGCGAGCTACGTCGACGTCGTCGTGGTCGACGTAGCGCAGCATCCGGTCGTACCGGTCGCGGCTGGGCTGGGCGGTGTCGGTGACTAGCTCGACGGTGCTGCCGACCGCCGCGAGTTGCGCGAGGAGGTCGGTGGCGTCCTCGGCGTAGCACTCGGCCGGCTCCGGCGGGCGGGCGACTTCGGGGGCGTCGATGCCGAGTAGCCGAACTCGGCCGAGCTGGCGGCCGGCGAGGGTCTCGACGCGGGTCGTGTCGCCGTCGACGACCGCGGTTACGCGCACCCGGCTGGTCGTGCCCTCGGCTGGTTCCGGGCCTGTCTGGGCTCCGGGAAGGGCGGCCTTGATCCCGTCGGCGGTCAGCGCGAGGATCGCGGCCGCAGCCAGGCCGATCAGGGCTTTCACCGGGCGACCCTCAGCTGCGGACGCTCGCCGGCAACGGGGATAGCAGGCTGCTGCTCGCGCAGCCCGGGGGAGCGGAAGCCGGTCTCCGGGGCCCGCTCGCCGACGTCGAGCCGGCCGGCGCCCGTGCCTGCCGGCTGCTCGGGGAGATCCGCGGCGATCTTCGCGGCCAGGTCCCGCAGCGGCGGGGTCTTCTCGATGCGCCGGGTCGCCTGCAGCACCGTGGTGTGGTCGCGGTCGAAGTGCCTGGCGATCGTGGGCAGGCTGTGGCCGTGCAGCCGGGCGGCGGTCATGGCCACAGCGCGGGCGTCCGCGGCAGCCCGGCTCCGGTCGGCACCCAGGAGGACCTCGGGTGTGGTGTTGAAGGCCGCGGCGGCCGCCACCACGGCGTGCTCGACCGAGCCATCGGACTTGAACATCGAGGCCGGCGGCTGCCGGTGGAGGTTGACCACGTTCTCCTCGGCGCGGGGGAGCCGGGCGGTGTAGCGGCTGTTGACGTGCTCGCTCACCCGGGCCGCGGCGTCGGCCAGCCGGGGCCGCTCGGCGGTGCGGCGGACTGCATGGATCACCGAGCCGTGATCCTTGTTGAAGTGCTCGGCGATCGCCGGGAGGGACAAGCCGGTCTCGCGGGCGGCGGTCATGGCCACCGCGCGGGCATCGCTGACCGGTCGGCTGCGTTCGGCGCTGAGGATCGCCTCCGGTGTGGTGCCGAACATCGGCGCTGCGGCGTTCATGGCCAGCTCGCACACCGCGGCGGGGCCGGTTGCCGAGGAGGCGGGGACGCTCTGGTCGACCCGGACGGCCAGCACCGTCACCAGGGATCGCAGCTGCTCGGCATCGAGCGGTGCGATCAGGTCGGCGAGCTGGTCGTGCTGGCCGCGGCCGGCCGCGTCGAGGATGAGGCCCGCCAGCTGGCGGCCGCCCTGGTCGAGGTCCATGGCTCCCCTACCGACTCGGGGACCGGGGCGTCGGGAGCGACGATGCGCTCGGGATCGGGTCCCGGCTCTGCTCGGACATCCGCCAGCGGGCGTTGTCGCTGATCTCGCTGGCGATCCCGGCCGACTCCCGGGCGCTGGCCGCGGCGTGGTCGACGACATTGCCGAGCAGGCGCACGTCCTCGTCGGCGCGGCCGAGCTCCTTGCCGGCGGTCGCGATGCTTCGCTCCAGGCTGACCGGCTCCAGCAGGCCCAGGGCAGTGACGTCCCGGCAGGCCTGGTGCGCGGTCTCGACGTGCTGGGCAGCCAGCTGGGCGACCGGCTTCGCGAGGGCGACCATCTCGCCGACGACCGCGATGCGCGGCTTGAGCCGCGCGATCTCGCTGGCGATGACGGGATCGGAGGTGTCGGCCAGGTCGAGGAGGGTGCGGGCGTCGGTGACGGACTGCCATGCACGGTTGAGGTGCGCGAACAGGTCGTGGGTGAGCTCCGGCATGTCGTTGCACCGTGTGCGCAGCCGGCCCAGGTGCTCGCCGGCGGCCTCGAGGTAGAAGGAGCCGCGCTCGGACAGCTTGGCCTTGGCCGAGTCAAGCTCGGCGTCGTCGAGCACGCGGAGTGCGGAGGCGACGGTCTCCTGGAGCTCCTCCACGACCCAGCACGCTCTGCTCACGGCCTGCTCGGCCTCGAACACAGCGTCGGCGCCGCTCAGCGTGGTGTCGGTGGTCATGCCGACTCACGGTCACCGGTTTCGGGCGGGGGAGCGGTGGTAGGCGGCAGCACCTCGCGGAGTCGATCGAGCGCAGCCAGGGCCTGCTCGAGGTGGGCGCGGGCCTCCTGAACCGGGTCACGGTCGCCCGCGGCGGACGGGGAATCGGTGGGCGTGCTCACGGGCAGCTCCTTGGTGGACCGGGGTCATCTCTCAGTCACCAAAGGAAGGTCGACCCGTCGGGGCGATCACCCGACGCGAAGAAATCTCGCGATGCTCAAGTGGGGCGGGTCAGGGCTCCTGCCAGGACATCGACTCCTGCACGTCGTCGACGCCCTGGCTGATGATGTGCGCGGTCGCGTTCCGCGCCGCGTTGAGGTGCTTGTGGAGGTTGACCGCGAGACCGCGGGCCTCCTCCAGGTGGAGGCGGGCGACGCCGATCGCCATGGCCGGGTCGGACTCGTCGGTCATCGAGTCCAAGCTGAGCACCTGGTGAGTCAGGGCCTGCTCGAGCGTGCTGGAGAGCTGCGAGAAGGCCTGGGGGAGCGCGGCCGTGAGGTCGGCGAACTCCGCCAGCTGGTCGGAGGTCTCGGCCGGGATCTGGTCGCGCTCCCACATCGTGGCGCGGTTGAAGCCGTAGACGTGCTCGCGGGCGGCCGTCGCGTGTCCGCCCGCTTCGAGCTGGTTGTTGTCGTCCACCGGGTTGTCCTTCCTGCCGAGAGGTGTCGCTGACTCGAGTCTCGCGGATCTCGCAGGCAGACGCGTGGCCGCCGGCGGCCGGCTGTGGATAACCGCAAGGTCCCCTCCATTCCTGCGAGGCGGGAGACTGAGCAGCATCGAGGACAAAGGGGCCCTGATCGCGTGGCGCGTTGCGATGTCCGCCCTGCGTGGTTCAACGCCCCCAGGAAGTCGAGGCCCGATCGCCGGCTCGCCTCGGCGGTCAGCGAGTGGAACGCCTACTGCGCCCCGACGACGGAGACACTGACGTCAGACGACTCCGAGTTGCTCGACGAGCTGGCCGATGTCGCGCCGCCGCAGCCCCTTGCCGCGCTGCTGCCCGACGCGACAGGGCCCATGTTGCGACGGGCCAGCCGCCAGCTCTAGCGCTATCGCGGTCCGTGTCGGCCCGCTCCAAGCCCCTTACACAGCTGCGTTATGTAACCGAATGTATGCCACCACCGGTCTGGTAGCGGTGCGCGCCGCCGCTCAGGAACGCGGCCGCCCAGATCCGCCGCTGGGCGGTGGCAACTGGCGGGGTTCGTTCTGCTCGCTTCGGCGAAGCATGTGCCGACCCGCGTGCGCTGCTGAGGGATCCAGCCCGGCGTTCGCGATCATCTTCTGCAAGCTCAGCAGTTCGGTCGCTGCTTCGGGTCGCGTGCGTTCGTAGTGGCTCAGAACGAAGCGGTTGAAGAGCGGGACCGCCATCGCCAGCTGGCCGCGCTTGGGTGCGTAGACGTCGCCCTCCTCGATGAGCTCCTCACGGAGCCAGGACAGCTCTTGCTGGGAGCGACCGAGAGTCTTGGCGATCGCCGCTGTCGAGGCCCGCCCGCCGTGCAGAGCGAGGGCGGCAAGGAACTCCATCTGTCGATCGCTGATTCGGTCCCATCGGGGGCCAAGGGTGCGGCGCTCGAGCATGTCGGCGACCTGGGGGAGTGCGGCTTCGACGTCGCCGAGGGTGATCTGGTCGGGCCCGGGCGCGGATGTCCAAATGGCGTGGGCGAACAGCTGCACGTGGGCCGGGTAGCCGTTGCTCGCCTCGACCACGGCTGCCGCCGCCTCGGGGGTCCACGCGACACCGGCCCGGCGTGCCGGCTCCACCACGGCGTAGCGGGCGTCATCGGGTTCGAGAGTGAGGGGGATGGGCTCCAGCACGAAGAGGCGATCTGGGTGGGTCACGCCAGCCTTGCGGAGCGCATCGGGAGTGAAGGGCAGCCCGGTGCCGGCGAAGAGGACCGGCGCGGAGGGGTGGTCGACGTTGAGTCGGTGCAGCGTCGCCGCGAGCAGGGCGAGGTCGGGACCAGAGGCGACCTGGAGCTCATCGACGGTGATCAGCAGGCCCCCGCTGTGGGCGTCCTTGCGGACCTCGGCCGCCAGCGTGGCCAGGGCGTCAGCGAGCGTTCCCGCGTCCGAGCCTGGTGCTGCGGCGTTGGATTGGCGAGTGGAGATCCCGGCACCGATGCCCGCGATGCTGAGGTTGACCCCACCGATCCGCTCGAAGGCCTTGCGGGCGCGCTGCCACGGGCCGGCCTCCTCGGCCATACGGGTGCGAGCGCGCTGGAGCAGCGCCTCTACCAGACCGGCGTGGCCCGAGACAGCCTGGAGGTTGACCACCTCGAAGCCTTGCTCCTTGGCGAGGTCCGCGAACGCGCTCACCGTGACGGTCTTCCCCACGCCGCGCGGGCCGGCAAGGATCATGTCCTGGGCGCGGACGCGGCCGCCAGAGACAATGTCGTTGAGCACCAAGTGCCAGTCACGGAGAAGGCCGTCGCGTCCTGCCAGGACGGGCGGGTTGTGGCCAGCGCCGGGCGTGTACGGGCTCTGATCCACCAGCGCCACCTTCCTAGACTCACCTAGATTTAGAGGGTTTTCTAGGTCAGTCTAGGTGGCAGTCGGCTCACTAGGCCGGAGGAGCGCTTCGCGCTTGCGACCGGCGCGTCAACGGCCGATCCGGGGTGGCGGGACAGGAGCCCCGCCGGCAGTGGACCGGTCAGCGCCGAGGCGGCGACGGGCTGCATGGTCGGGACTCTCAGGGGCTGGGCCGCACTCCTCGGCCCGGAGGGATTCGCCGAGCCTGTCGGCAAGCTCGGCGATATCGGCCAACAGCACCTGCTCGAGGATGTCGGCGATGCTGGCGGCGGAGCCGTCGCAATGGTCGACCAGATCGGCGGCGAGGCGATCGAGGGCGCGGTCGCCCTGCTGGGTGAAGGTGACGATGCCGGAGCCCGACTGCTCCGCAGGTGAAGTGCTCATTGGGTCCTCCTCTGCTTGGTCACCTAGGTGATCCCGGACCTTGGGAGCGATCAACTATGCGAGGGCGTTCGCCAGCTCCGCAGCGGGCGGCGGCCGGCAGGTTCGCCGCTCGCCGTGCCGCAGAACGCGCAGCGCACGGCGGAGTGGCACGGGGGGCATCGGATCCCCTGCAAGTTGCGCTCGACTCGCGGGGCGATGATTCGCCACCCGCAGGTTGGTTCGGGCGGGCTGAGTCCTTACTCGGGCGGCGATCCCCAGCAGAGAGTTTGTGATGTCGACGTGGCGGTCAGGATATCGCTGCGTTAGTCCAGTCAACCTTGCGTTGCCGGGCTAGCGCCCGCTAGCAGCGAGAGGGTTGCCCGAGTTCTCTGTCGGCCCTCTTCCACGTGGCGCCCGGCTGCGAAGGCCGCATCCACTGCTGCCCGGGTTCGCTCCGTGCTGCTGGGCATGAGATGGGTATAGGTGCGCAAGGTGAAGCCGGGGTCGCTGTGGCCGAGGTACTCGGACACAGCGCGAATCGATTCGCCGGCGTCTAGCAGCACGGAGGCGTACCAGTGCCGTAGGGCGTGCATGCCGTTGTCGCGCGATTGCTCTATAACGACACGGCCTTGCGCGGGCTTCCAGAGCCGTGTGTTGAAGTAGTTGCGGTTGAGAGCCGAACGCTCGCGCGTCGTGAGGATGAGCCCTGCGCTCGACTTCTTGTCCGCCTGGGGCATTCCCCACGGGAGCGTGACGCTTCGCCGTGGGTAGGTAGCGAGGTGGCTGCTGAGTTCCGTTGCGACACTCTCGGGCAAGGGGACGGTCCGGGTCTTGTCGCCCTTCGGCAGGCCAAAGACGAGGCGGTTTCCTCCGAATACCTTGACTTGTCGCCTGACCTCGACCACCCCGCGGAGGAAGTCGATGTCCTCGACCGCGAGCCCGAATACCTCGCCTTGGCGTAGTCCCAGCCCCGAACCTAACGTGACTGCGATCCTGTATTGGGGCGGAAGCGCGTCGTGCATGGAGGAGACCCATTCGGTCGGCCAAGGCACCACCTTGCGGCGCGACGTTGCGGGCCTTGTCACTGAACTGGCCTTGCACGGATTCTTGGCAATCATGTCGTCGTCGACCGCAGCCGAGAAGATGGCAGACACATTGGAGAAGATGACGCGTCGGTAGGTCTCGGCCATCTCCATCGATCGCAGGAGCTTCTGGATGGTCGACGGCTTGATCTGTCGCAGCTCGAGGTGTCCCAGCGTCGGGAACACATGGAGCCTGAGTCGCAACTCCGTCGCCTCATAGGTCAGTGGACTGAAGGTCCGGCTGTCGAGCCACTCCTCGGCATAGGCCCGAAACGAGATTCTGCCGGCGTCGACATCAAGGTAGGTTCCACGGAGTTTGTCCGCCTCAACCGTGTTGCGGAACGCGACCGCCTCGGCTTTGCGTCTGAAGGTCTTGCGGCGCTGCCGCCCCTCGGGATCTCGATAGTTCACAACGTAACGGGGGCTCCCGTCGCCCGCTGGCCTACCGGGACTAACGCTGGCCATGGCTGTCCTTGGCAGACTCCGACCGGGTGACCAGCAATGCTGACGAGCATCTGCGGCCTGGTCGCGCTGGAACCGATTCCGCCTGAGGCTGACGGCCTCTCGGGATCACTGATTCTCCTCGAGTTGCACCGTCCAATTGATCACGGTTGCTGCCCGCCAGCGCAGGTGCTTTCCGACACGGAAGCCGGCCGGGCCGTAGCCCGTCGTCCGCCAGGAGTAGATGGTCTGCTTGGTCACGCGAAGGTAGGACGCGACATCGTCGATGTCCCACAACTCTTGGGCGTCGACCAGCCTGGGTGCCCGGCTGCCGCGGCCTCCGCGCCGCCGCGGCCCAAAGATTCCCGATTCCATAGCCGGCACGTTCGAGTTCGTTGTCATCATCAAGCCCCTCCTTGCGGCGTTGACGGACAGTTGGTCTACGGGCACCTAGGTCCGACGGCGGCACCGGAGCGATCACGTCGGTGGGAATGATGTGGCAGCAAGATGACTCGGGCATCGCGGCGACGGTCGCCGAACTGTGCCATGCCAGGCTGGTGGCTGGGCCAACCGACCCGGGCCGCGACCTACCCGGAGTGGCTCCTAAGGACCGTGTGGCAAAGGAGGGCGCTACCCAAATTTGTACCGGATTTGTAACAGGCGAGCGGCTACCAACAGCAAACGCCGCCGAACGACCAAAAGGTCGCTCGGCGGCGTTTGTGCAGGTCAGCGGCTGTTCTTTGCGGTTGTTCGGCGTTGCTGAATGACCGCAGCCGGAGGCCCGGTTAGATGTCGTAGTAGAGCTCGAACTCGTGCGGGTGCGGGCGCAGCTGCACGGGGGCGATCTCGTGGGTGCGCTTGTAGTCGATCCACGTCTCGATCAGGTCGGGCGTGAAGACGTTGCCGACCGTGAGGAAGTCGTGGTCGGCCTCGAGCGCCTCGAGGACGGCATCGAGGGAGGTCGGCACCTGGTCGATCTCGGCCATCTCGTCCGGCGGGAGCTCGTAGATGTCCTTGTCGATCGGGGCGGCCGGCTCGATCTTGTTCTTGATGCCGTCGACACCGGCGAGCATCAGGGCCGAGAAGGCGAGGTAGGGGTTCGCCGACGGGTCGGGGAAGCGGGCCTCGATGCGCTTGGCCTTCGGGTTCGAGCCGGTGATCGGGATGCGGACCGACGCGGAGCGGTTGCGCGAGGAGTACACCAGCGAGATCGGGGCCTCGAAGCCCGGCACCAGGCGGTGGTAGGAGTTCACCGACGGGTTGGTGAAGGCCAGCAGCGCCGGGGCGTGCTTGAGGATGCCGCCGATGTACCAGCGGGCGAGGTCGGAGAGGCCGCCGTACCCGGTCTCGTCGTAGAACAGCGGGTCGCCGTCCTTCCAGAGCGACTGGTGGACGTGCATGCCCGAGCCGTTGTCGCCGAAGATCGGCTTCGGCATGAAGGTGACCGACTTGCCGGCCTCCCACGCCGTGTTCTTGATGAGGTACTTGAACTTCATCACGTCGTCGGCGGCCTTGAGCAGCGTGTCGAAGCGGTAGTTGATCTCCGCCTGGCCCGCGGTGCCGACCTCGTGGTGGGCGCGCTCGACCAGGAGGCCCGACGCCTCCAGGTTCTTCACCATCTCGTCGCGCAGGTCGCCGTAGTGGTCGTACGGCGCGACGGGGAAGTAGCCGCCCTTGAAGCGGGTCTTGTAGCCCCGGTTGTCGCCCTCCTTGCCCGAGTTCCACCAGCCCTCGACGGAGTCGATGTGGTAGTAGCCCTCGTTGGCGGTGGTGGAGTAGCGGACGTTGTCGAAGATGTAGAACTCGGCCTCGGGGGCGAAGAACGCGGTGTCCGCGATGCCGGTGGTGTTGAGGTAGGCCAGCGCCTTGCGCGCGATGTTGCGCGGGTCGCGGGAGTACGCCTCGCCGGTGATCGGGTCGTGGATGAAGAAGCTCAGGTTCAGCGTCTTGGCGGTGCGGAAGGGGTCCACGTACGCCGTGGACGGGTCCGGGAACAGCGCCATGTCGGACTCGTTGATCGCCTGGAAGCCCCGGATGGAGGAGCCGTCGAAGGCGAGACCGTCGTCGAAGACCGACTGGTCGAACGACGAGACCGGGACGGTGAAGTGCTGCTCGATACCGGGCAGGTCGACGAAGCGGACGTCGATCATCTCGACGCCCTCGTCCTTGATGAACTTGAGCAGCTCGTCGCTGTTCTGGAACATGCGTCCTCCTTGGCTGCTCTCGGGCGCAGCCGACATGGGTCACGGGCGGCCGGGGCGACGCTGCGCCGGACGTTGACCGCAACGTATGCACGGGCAGTTTCCCGACCGTATCCGCTTTGTTTCGGGCATGTAACAGGTGCCCGGCGACCGGACTTCCGAACCCTCCGCCTACGCTGACGCCCGTGCCCGAGCAGCCCCTGCCCTACGAGACCGCCTCCTGGGGACGCCGCGTCATCGCCCTGCTCGTCGACTGGCTCGTGTCGACGCTGGTGGTGGTCTTCTTCATCGGCTGGGACGACTACTCCCGGACCGGCAGCCCGAGCGGCCTCCTCGTCCTGCTGGTCTTCGTCGTGGAGTCGGCGCTGTTCACCGCCACCGTCGGCGGCTCCTTCGGCAAGATGGCGACCCGTCTGCGGGTGGTCCGGGTCGCCGACGGAGGCCGCCTCGACCCGCTCCGCGCCCTCGCGCGCTCGGTCGCCGTGGCGCTGGTGATCCCGCCGCTGGTGTTCAAGCGCGACCGGCGCGGCCTGCACGACCTGATCGCCGGGTCGGCCACGGTGACCCTCCAGGTCCAGAAGGCAGCCCAGAGGACAGCCGGGTAGCCCGTCCGGGCCAGGTTTGGCCCTGGGGTCGGCGGTTAGCCTGACTGGTATGCGCCAGACCACCCGCCACCTCGCCGTACGCCGTGCGGCCGCCGCGACCGTCTCCGTGCTCGCCCTCGGCGGGCTCGCCGCCTGTGGCGACGACTCCGGTGAGGGCGACGCGGGGACCGACTCCAGCAGCCAGGTCGCGGGGGAGAGCGGCGACCTCGAGGAGGGCGACGAGGTGGACGCGGCCGAGTTCGTCCGGACCGTCACCGACGGGCTCGAGGCGAGCACGACCGCGCACGTCACGATGACGATGAGCCTCGGCTCCTCGGGCGAGATGACCGCGGAGGGCGACCTCGACTACACGACCGACCCGCCGAACGTGGCGATGACGATGTCCTCGCCGCTCGGCGGCGGCGACATGGACATCCGCCTGGTCGACGGGATCGTGTACGTCTCGATGGGTCAGGTGACGCGGGGCAAGTTCATCGAGATCGACCCCGCGGACCCGCAGGGACCGCTCGCGGGCATGGGCCTGGACGGCATGGTCGACCAGATGGACCCGGGCAAGGCGCTCCAGAACCTCGAGGGCAGCATCTCCACGGTCGTGTACGTCGGCGAGGAGGACGACCTCGACCACTACGAGATCACCGTCGACCCGCAGCAGATGCTCGACCAGATGGGCAGCGACCTGCCGCCGGCCGCCGAGTCCGAGGTGCCGGACTCGCTGACCTACGACCTCTGGCTCGACGACGAGGGTCGATTCTCGAAACTCAGCATGGACGAGTTTCCGCTGGGCGGCACCAGCGGCTCGATGGAGATGACCGTCTCCGGCTGGGGCGAGGAGGTCGACATCGAGGCCCCCGCCCCGAGCGAGATCACCGAGATGCCCGAGCTGGGCTCGATGATGCAGGGGATGAACGGCGCGGCGTAGGCCTACCGGCCGCGCATGTTCTGCCGCATGCCCTTCATCGACGTCGGCACGGGGCCCTTGGGCAGCGGGATGTTCGAGCGGTTGGCGTCCAGCGCCTTGAGCCGGTTGATGATGTCGGTCATCTCGGCCGGCTTGACCTGGCGCCCCAGCTTGGTGATGTGCTTGACCAGCTTCGGCAGCGGGACCTCACCCTCGCCGTTGCCGCAGATGACCTCGTGGATCGGGGTCTCGGCGGCGACCCGCTCGTGCTTGCGGCGCTCGGTGGCGAGCAGCCCGCGCAGGCGGGTGTGGTTGCCCTCGCCGACCAGCACGATGCCCGGCGGGCCCACCACGCGGTGCACGATGTCCTGCTGCTTGTTGAACCCGACCATCGGGTAGGACCGCCAGCCGCGGCGCAGCATCCGGAGCGCGGCCGCGGCCGCGCCGGGCTGCCCCTCCATCTGGGCGTACGCCGCCCGCTGGGCGCGCCGGCCGAAGACGATCATCGCCAGCAGCGTGCCGAGGAGCAGGCCGCCGACGACGGCGAGGACGATGCCGAGCAGGCCGTCGGTCAGGAACCAGAAGGCCGCGAAGCCGATCGCGAAGCCGACCACGAAGCAGCCGAGCATCCAGAAGGGCAGCGCCCGGTCCGTGCGCTTGGCCATCCGGTAGGTCTCGAGCATCTGCCGGCTGCGGCCCATCTTCTCGGGGTCCACCGCCTGTGCGTCCTTCGCCATGCTTCCTCGTTCTACGTGTGGTGGGTCGAATCAGACGGCCGCGCGGGCGTCCATTGCCTGACGGTACAGGCGACCGGCGCGGTAGGACGAACGCACGAGCGGGCCGGACAGGACGCCGGAGAAGCCGATCTCCTCGGCCTCGGCGGCCAGCTCCACGAACTCCTCCGGCTTCACCCAGCGCTCGACCGGGTGGTGGCGCACCGACGGGCGGAGGTACTGGGTGATCGTGATGAGCTCGCAGCCCGCGACGTGCAGGTCGCGCAGCGCCTGGCTGACCTCCTCGCGGGTCTCGCCCATGCCGAGGATGAGGTTCGACTTGGTGACCAGGCCGAAGTCGCGGGCCTGGGTGATCACGTCGAGCGAGCGCTCGTAGCGGAACGCCGGGCGGATCCGCTTGAAGATCCGCGGCACGGTCTCGACGTTGTGGGCGAGCACCTCGGGTCGGGACTCGAAGACCTCGCGGAGCAGGTCCGGCTTGCCGTTGAAGTCCGGGATGAGGTTCTCGACGCCGGTGTCGGGGTTGAGCTCGTGGATGGCGCGGACGGTCTCGGCGTACAGCCAGGCCCCGCCGTCCGCGAGGTCGTCGCGCGCGACGCCGGTGATCGTGGCGTAGCGCAGGCCCATGGTCCGCACCGACTCGGCCACGCGGCGCGGCTCGTCACGGTCCAGCGGCTGCGGCTTGCCGGTGTCGATCTGGCAGAAGTCGCAGCGCCGGGTGCACTGGTCGCCGCCGATGAGGAAGGTCGCCTCGCGGTCCTCCCAGCACTCGAAGATGTTGGGACAGCCCGCCTCCTGGCACACCGTGTGGAGTCCCTCGGACTTCACCAGGCTCTGGAGGTGCTTGTACTCGGGGCCCATCTTGGCCCGGGTCTTGATCCACTCCGGCTTGCGCTCGATCGGGGTCTCCGCGTTGCGCACCTCGAGCCGGAGCAGCTTGCGTCCTTCTGGGGCAACCTGCGTCACGTGCACCAACTGTACGCCGGGGGAGAAGCGGGTCTCACGGCACGTCGCGGCGGCGGAACGACACCACCGAGCCGGCGACCGTGCCCAGCAGCGCGACGCCGTAGTAGCCGACCCCGTGCCACGGCGAGAGGTCCCGCTCGGGGTCGCACTCCGACTCCGGCTCGGGCTCGCGGTGGACCCGCCCGGAGTAGCAGGACTCCGGCACGGCCACGTAGTACGTCGTGCCGTCCTTGACGATCGCGGCGACGTTCTTCTGCGGCTGCCACTGCTCGCCCAGGCCGAGGGTGGCGATCACGATGCCGCCGGCGATCGCGACGCCGAAGAGCACGCCGACGGTGGCGACGGTGCTGCGGAACAGCATCGTCAGGGCGTAGCCACCGAGCGCCGCCGCGGCGGCGAAGCCGGCGCCGCGCAGCGCGAAGAGCGTCGTGTCCACGAGGCCCCCGTCGGCGACCGGGATGTCGCGCAGGTGCATCGTCCCCCACATCGCGAGCCAGTACGCCGCGCTGACGACCACCGCGGTCAGCAGAGCGACCAGCGTCACCGCGAGCGCCTTGGCCGTCCAGACCCGCCCGCGTCTGGCCTCGAACAGCAGCTGGTTGCTCATCGACCCGCTGTTCCAGTCGTGGCCGGCGAACGTGGTGCCGACCAGCAGCAGGAGTGCCGTCAGCACGGCGACCAAGCCCATGCCGACGCCGCCGAGCCGCTCGCGCGTCAGCGTGAGCTCCTCGCGGTGGGTGTTCCAGCTGACGATCTGCTTCTCGCACCGCTCCTCGTCGGCGGTGCTCGGCAGGCCGTAGCGCCGCGGCCGCTCGACGCAGCGCTCGATCTCACCGGCGTTGTTCTGGAGCACCGAGGCGATCTCGCTCTCGGAGACCGGGCGGGTCGACCAGGCGCGGGTGGTCCCGATCAGCGCCGGGATCGCGATGCAGAACAGCAGCAGCAGGACCACGGCGCGGCGCCAGCGCAGGCGGGTCAGCTCGACCCGGACGAGGCGGATCACCGGTCCGCTCCCGGTGTCGAGCCCAGCTCGGTGCCGGCGGTGAGCTCGAGGAAGACCGCCTCGAGGTCGCGCCGGACCGGGGTCAGCTCGGTGAGCCAGATGCCGGCCGCGCCCAGCGCTTGGGTCACGGTGGCCGGCCGGTCGGTGTCGACCACCAGTCCGTCGTGGACGGTGAACCCGGCGTCGGTGAGGACGCGGGTGGCGGCGGCGGGGTCGGGGGCGCCGACGCGGTACGCCGTGCTCGCCCCGACGAGCTCGTCGACCCGTCCGCTGGCGAGCAGCCGGCCCTGGCCGATGATCGTGGCCGACGTACAGACCTGTTGGACCTCGGCGAGGATGTGCGAGCTGAGCAGCACGGTCACGCCGGACTCGCCCAGGCCGCGGATGGTCTCGCGGATCTCGCGGATGCCGGCCGGGTCGAGGCCGTTGGTCGGCTCGTCGAGGATCAGCAGGTCGGGATCCTTGAGCAGCGTCGCGGCGATCGCGAGCCGCTGCTTCATGCCGAGCGAGTAGGACTTGTAGCGGTCCCGGTCGCGCCCGGTGAGGCCGACGGTCTCGACGGCGGCGTCCACCCGTGCGGATCCCGCGCCAATCGAGCGGGCGAGCAGCAGGAGGTTCTGCCGGCCGGTGAAGTTCGGGGAGAACTTCGGGCTCTCGACGACCGCGCCGACGCGGTCGATGACGTGGGCGAGCCGGCTCGGCACCGGTTCGCCGAAGAGCCGCATGCTGCCGCCGGTCGCCCGGGCCAGGCCGAGCAGCATGCGGATCGTGGTGGTCTTCCCCGAGCCGTTGGGGCCGAGGAAGCCGTGCACGCCGCCGGCGGGCACCGCGAGGTCGAGGTCCGCGACGGCCACACGCAGCCCGCGGCGCCCGCGGAACTCCTTGCGCAGCCCCGTCGCCTCGATGACGAGGTCGGTCACCACTCGATCCCAGCACGCGGCGCGCGGCCCGTGTGGAGGCGCGCCGGGTGCAGGCCTACCGCTGGGGCGTGAGCAGCTCGATGCGCGGGCCCTTGGCCGGGTCGGGGCGCGGGTCGTAGTCGGGGGTGGCGTCGTAGGGCGCCCAAGCGAGGAGCTCGACGAGCCGCCGCTGCACGATCGGCGTCACCTCGGCCACGGTGACGTCGCGCCCCAGCTCGCGGCTGAGCGAGGTGACGCCCGCGTCGGCGATGCCGCACGGGACGAACCGGTCGTACCACGCGAGGTCGACGTCGCAGTTGAGCGCGAAGCCGTGCATGGTCACGCCGCGGCTGACCCGGATGCCGATGGCGCCGACCTTGCGCTCGGGGCCCCGGTCGTCCTCGCGCAGCCAGACCCCGCTCCGTCCGGGCACGCGCGCGGTGGTGACGCCGAGGTCGGCGCACGCCCGGATCAGCGCCTCCTCGACCCGGCGGACGTAGTCGACGACGCGCACGTGGTCGGGGAGCGTGACGATCGGGTAGCCCACCAGCTGGCCGGGGCCGTGGAAGGTGATCTTGCCGCCGCGGTCGACGTCGATGACGTCGGCGCCCCCCGGGTCCAGCGGCCGCTCGTGCGGCTCCGTGCGCTTGCCCGCGGTGAAGACCGGCGGGTGCTCGAGCAGCAGCACCGTGTCGGGCTGCGCCCCGGCGGCGACCCGCTCGTGGACCTCGCGCTGGAGGTCCCACGCGGCGAGGTAGTCGACCAGCCCGGCCTCCTGGAAGTTCACGGCCTCGAGCCTACTGCGGCGCCGAGGAAGGCGAGCTCGTCGGGCAGCATCCGGCGCCAGTACGCCGCGTCGTGGGCGCCCGGCTCGAAGCTGACCTCGGCGTCGTCGGGCAGACCCTCGGCGTAGGCCTCGACGTCGCGGTAGAACGGGTCGCCGGTCCCGCAGTCCACGCGGACCGCGATGCCCTCGAGGTCGGCCTGGGCACCCATGATCGAGTACCGCTCGTACTCGGCCGCGTCGACGAAGCCCGACGTCGAGGCCTCCTCCGGGTCGCGCCACAGGGCCGGGCTCGCCGCGACGACGGCCGCCACCCTCCGGGACCCGAGCTCGCCGGCGAGCCGGAGCGCGCCGTACCCGCCCATCGACCAGCCGATCAGCCCGATCCGGCGGGTGTCGAGCCCGCGCTCGGCCAGCAGGGGCAGCAGCTCCGTGGTCACCATCGCGCCGGCGTCGTCGCCGTCCGGGCGCAGGTGCCAGTAGGTCGACCCGCCGTCGGCGGCGGCGATCGCGAAGGGCGGGACGCCGGCGGCGACCGCGGCGGCGAGGTACTGCGGCAGCCCCATCTCGGGTGACACGAGCGTGGCGTGGTCCTGGCCGAGCCCGTGCAGCGCGACGACGACCGGGAGGCGCTCGTGCTTGCCGGGCGGGCGGACGAGGCACCAGCCGGTCTCGGTGGCCAGGCGCGCGGAGGAGACGAACCGGCCGTACTCGACCGGCCCCGGCGCGACGTCGGGCACGGTGCCGGCCGGGCCGTTGAGGTGCAGGGTCGCCTGGAGCCACGGGCGTCCCGGGAGCACGCCCTGCTCCACGCCGTACCCGGCTCCGGCGACCAGGGCGGCGGCGGTGCCCCCGAGCAGGAGCGAGCGACGGCTCAGCACGCGGTGAGTGTGCCACCCCTGTGGAGGAGCGCGGACGCGACCCTCCGGGTGGGTATCCCTCTCCCCATGCTGCCTCTGATCCTCGCCCTCGCGGTCTCGCCAGTCGCCGTCCTGCACGCGTGGGACGAGCAGCGCGCCGGTGCCTGGGCGGCGGCTGACGCGCCCGCGCTGCGGGCGCTCTACACGCCCGGCTCGGAGGCCGGGCGGCGCGACGTGGCGATGCTGCGGGCCTGGTCGGCCCGGGACCTGCGGGTCGACGGGCTGCGGACCCAGCTGCTCGACGTCGACGTCCGCCGGCGTACGCCGGACCGGCTGGTGCTCGCCGTCACCGACCGCCTCGTCGGCGGCGTGGCGGAGCCCGCCGGGCTCGCGCTGCCGCGGGACCGGCCGAGCCGGCACGTGGTGGTGATGCGCGTCGTGGACGGGCAGTGGCGGGTCAGCGCTGTCCGGTCAGCCCGGCCCGGATGACGTCGTCGACGGTGCGGTCGCGGAAGGCGTAGCCGCTGTCCTCCAGGACAGCCGGGCGCAGGTTGATCGAGCCGAGCGCCTCGGGGGACAGCGGGCCGGCGCCGAGCCTGATCGCGGCCGACGGGGCGACGAGGAACGACTTGCGGTGGACCGCCCGGGCGAGGGCGTCGGTGAACTCCTGGTTGGTCGGCGTCTGCGGGCAGCAGAGGTTGGCGGGGCCGTCGACGTCGTGCTCGACCAGGTGTGCCGTGGCGCCGACCCAGTCGCGCAGGCTGATCATCGCCATGTGCTGGCGGCCGTCACCGAGCCGGGCACCGAGCCCCAGCCTCGTGAGCAGCGCCAGCTGCTTGAGCGGGGCGCCCGACCGGTCCATCACCGGCGCGGTGCGCAGGACGCTGACCCGGGCGCCGGCCTCGACCGCCGGTGTCGCCGCGTCCTGCCACTCGCGGGTGACCTCGGTGAGCAGGCTGTCGCCGCGGCTGTCGGACGCCTCCGTCACGACGGCGTTGCCGTGGTCGCCGTACCAGGCGATGGCGTTGCCGGCCAGGAACGCGGGCTTCCGGTCGCTGTCCGCGATCGCCCGGGCCAGCACCCGGGTCGTGGTGACCCGGCTCTCGCGCAGGTTGCGCGCCCACGTCCGGGAGTGGGGGTTGCCGATGGTCGGCGTACCGGCGAGGTTGACCACGACGTCGGCGCGCTCGAGTATCTCGCGGTCGTAGGTTCCGGCGTACGGGTCCCAGGAGGACTCGTGCGACGAGAGCGCCGGCCGGCGGACCAGCGAGACCACCGCGTGGTCGCGCGCCCGGAGCTCGTCGGACAGGTGGCTGCCCAGGAAGCCGGAGGCTCCCGCGATCACGACGTTCAGCGGCATGCGGTCAGCCTGACACGACCGTCAAACGCCGAGTCGGCGCCGTCTCAGCTGAGACAGCGCCGACTCGGCATGACGAGAGGGGCTCAGACTTCGAACTGGCCGGCCTCCAGGCGCTGCTTCACGTCCTGCAGGAAGCGGCCCGCGTCGGCGCCGTCGACCAGCTGGTGGTCGTAGGTGAGCGCCAGGTAGACCATGTGACGCACCGCGATCGTCTCGCCGAGGTTCGGGTCGTCGATCACGACCGGGCGCTTGACCACCGCGCCGGGGCCGAGGATCGCGACCTGCGGCTTGTTGATGATCGGGGTGTCCCAGAGGGCGCCGACCGAGCCGAGGTTCGTGATCGTGAAGGTGCCGCCCGACAGCTCGTCCGGACCGATCTTGTTGGTCCGGGTGCGCTGCGCGACGTCGGCGATCTTCTTGGCCAGGCCCGCGATCGACAGGTCGCCCGCGTCCTTGATCACCGGGGTGATCAGGCCCTTCTCGGTGTCCACCGCGAACGCGACGTTCTCCCGGTCGTAGTAGGTGATCTCGCCGGCCTCGGTGTCGATCGTCGCGTTCAGGGCCGGGTGGCTCTTGAGCGCGTCGATCGCGGCCTTCGCGAAGAACGGCAGGTACGACAGCTTCACGCCCTCGCGCGCCAGGAAGTCGGCCTTCACCGACTCCCGGAGGCGGGCGATGTTCGTGACGTCGACCTCCACGACCTGCGTGAGCTGCGCCGAGGTCTGGAGCGACTCGACCATCCGGCTCGCGATGATCTTGCGCAGGCGCGAGATCTTCTCGGTGGTACCGCGCTTCGGGTCCGGCGTGGCGGGCGCCGGGGCCGACGGGGCCGCAGCCGCCGCCGGGGCGGCCGACGCGGGCTGCTGCTTCTGCGAGGCGGCGTCGAGGACGTCCTGCTTGCGGATCCGGCCGCCGACACCGGTGCCGGTGACGCTCGCCAGGTCGACGCCGTGCTGCGCGGCCAGCTTGCGCACCAGCGGGGTGACGTAGCCCGGGCCGTCGCCACCGCCGACCGGCTCGGACTGCTCGGACTGCGCGGACTGCGCGGACTGCGCGGGCTGCTCCTGAGCGGGCTCCTGGGCGGGCTCGGGCTTCTTCTCGGGCTCGGGCTCCGGCTCCTTCTCGGGCTCCGGCTCGGGCTCGGGCTCCTTCTCCTCCTGGGCCGGGGCGGCGTCCGCGTCGCCGATCGTCGCCAGCTCGGCGCCGACCTCGACCGTCTCGTCCTCCTGCACCTTGATCTCGAGCAGCGTGCCCGCGACCGGGGAGGGGATCTCGGTGTCGACCTTGTCGGTGGAGACCTCGAGCAGCGGCTCGTCGACCGCCACCTCGTCGCCGACCGACTTCAGCCACCGCGTCACCGTGCCCTCGGTCACCGACTCGCCCAGCGCGGGCAGCGTGACCGACGTACCGGAACCGCCCGAGGACGGCTTCGCCTCGGCGGCCGGCTTCTCGGCCTCCTCGGCGGCGGGGGCGGGCTCCTCGGCGGCCTCGGGCTCCGCGGCCTTCTCCTCCTCGGGCTCCGGCTCCTGCTCCTGCTCGGCGGACTCGCCGCCACCGGAGTCGCCGGAGTCGCCGGAGGACTCACCCTCGTCGCCGATCAGCGCCAGGACGGCGCCGACCTCGACGGTGTCGTCCTCGTTGACCTTGATCTCGAGCAGCGTGCCCGCGACCGGGGAGGGGATCTCGGTGTCGACCTTGTCGGTGGAGACCTCGAGCAGCGGCTCGTCGACCGCCACCGTGTCGCCGACCTGCTTCAGCCAGCGGGTGACGGTGCCTTCGGTGACGGACTCGCCGAGCGCCGGCAGGTTGACTTCGGTGGCCATGGAGTTCCTTCGCTTCTCTTCAGTTTCGGGTCAGGTCTTCGGGGATCAGGAGTGTGCGTGGAGCGGCTTGCCGGCGAGCGCGAGGTGCGCCTCGCCGAGGGCCTCGTTCTGCGTCGGGTGGGCGTGGACGAGGGGAGCCACGTCCTCGGGGTACCCCTCCCAGTTGTAGATGAGCTGGGCCTC
Organism: Nocardioides pyridinolyticus; assembly: GCF_054653575.1. Lineage (NCBI taxonomy): Bacteria > Bacillati > Actinomycetota > Actinomycetes > Propionibacteriales > Nocardioidaceae > Nocardioides > Nocardioides pyridinolyticus. The sequence goes on from NZ_BAAIFY010000019.1 coordinate 26,769, forward strand.
GCCGACGAGCTCGCCGACACGGTCGCCGACCAGGTGGACGCCGACCACCGGGCCGTCCTTGCGCCGCACGAGCTTCACGAAGCCCTGCGTCTTGAGGATCTGGCTCTTGCCGTTCCCACCCAGGTCGTAGGTGATGCTCTCGACGCCGTCGGCACCGAACCGCTCGGCGGCGGCGTCCTCGTTCAGGCCCACCGACGCGACCTCGGGGTGGGAGTAGGTGACGCGCGGGATGCCCGCCTCGTCGACGGGCCGCGGGTCGAGACCCGCGATGTCCTCGGCGACGAAGATGCCCTGCTGGAAGCCGCGGTGCGCGAGCTGGAGGCCGGGCACGATGTCGCCGACGGCGTACACGCCCTCGACGTTGGTGCGGCAGCGTTCGTCGGCCAGGACGAACCCGCGGTCCATCGCGACGCCCTGCTCGTCGTAGCCGAGGCCCTCGGTGACCGGGCCGCGGCCGACGGCCACGAGCAGCAGGTCGGCCTCGATCACGTCACCGCCCTCGACGGTCACGGCGACACCGGTGTCGGTGTGCTTGACGCTCTGGAACGGGGTGCCGGTGCGGAAGGCGATCTTGCGCTTGCGGAACGCCCGCTCGAGCGCCTTCGAGGACGCCTCGTCCTCGACCGCGAGCAGCCGGGGGAGCGCCTCGACGATCGTGACCTCGGCGCCGAAGGAGCGCCACACGCTCGCGAACTCGCAGCCGATCACGCCGCCGCCGAGCACGACGACCGACGACGGCGAGGTCTCGAGCTTCAGCGCCTGCTCGGAGGTGATCACGCGCTCGCCGTCGATCTCGAGGCCGGGGAGGCTGCGCGAGTAGGAGCCGGACGCGAGCACGACGTGCTTGCCGGTGTAGGCCCGGCCGTCGACGGTGACCTCGCGCGGGCCGGTGAGCCGGCCGGCGCCCTCGACGACCGTGATGCCGCGGCCCTTGATGAGGCCGGTGAGGCCCTTGAAGAGCCGCTGGACGACGCCGTCCTTGTAGGCGTTCACGCCCGCCATGTCGATGCCCTCGAGGCTCGCCCGGACGCCGAACTGCTCGGACTCGCGGGTCTGGTCGGCGACCTCGGCCGCGTGCAGCAGCGCCTTGGTCGGGATGCAGCCGACGTGGAGGCAGGTGCCGCCGAGGTTGCCCTTCTCCACCAGCCCGACGGTCAGCCCCAGCTGGGCCGCACGGAGGGCGCAGGCGTAGCCGCCGGAGCCGGCGCCGAGGATGAGCACGTCGAAGTCGGGATCGGCCACGGGCCCATCCTTGCACTTCTGGTCAACGTGTCCACGCCCGACCTCCTACGCCTCGGTAGCGTCAGGAGGCACACTTGTCCCCATGTCGTTCATGGACCGGTTCCGGCGCAGCGCGGGCACGAAGATGCGGGGCCCCGCGAAGGATGCCTACCGCATCGGCTCGACCCGCGTCCGGGCCTCGGACGCGACCGACGTCGAGCACCTCCAGACCTGGGTCTCGCAGCGTCGCGGGGTCGAGGGGTTCGTCGAGCCGCGCACCGCGGTCAGCGACGTGACGCTGCTGCTGGTCGCGCACGACGGCGAGTGGACGCGCCGCCGGGTCCCGTCGGTCGCCTGGGCGCACGACTTCTGCAACCGCTTCCAGATCCCGTCGTACGACGCCGCGGTCGTCGGCATCCCGCAGCGGATGCGCGACTACAACCGCCGCAAGAAGCTCGAGGGCGGGCTGTAGGCCGGGTCCGACCCAGGCCACCGCGCGTGGTCCTCGACGGCGAGGCGGCGGGGGCCGGCCGCTGCCGATTCATCACGGTAGGCAGGCCAGTCCGCGCTCCCCGGGGTGGGTATGCCGAGGGGAGTGCCGATCCATCTGCCTACCGTGATGAATCGCCGCCGGCGAGCAGCCCCCCACCGACGAGTCGACCGCCCGGAGGCGACCCCCCGCCTGCTCGGCGGGCGAGCAGCCCTACTTCTCCGCCGACATCGTCCGGGCGAAGTCGACCAGCGTGGCGACGGCGACGCCGGTGCCGCCCGGGGTGACGTGACCCCACGCGCCGCCGGAGTTGAACGACGGGCCGGCGATGTCGAGGTGCGCCCACGGGAGACCGGCGGTGAACTCGCGGAGGAAGGCCGCCGCGAAGAGCCCGCCGCCCCAGCGGACCCAGTCGTGCTGGGCCAGGTCGGCGATCTTGCTGCTGTGCACCCGCTCGGTCATCTGGTCGGGGATCGGCATCGGCCACATCTCCTCGCCGGCGGTGCCGGCGGCGGCGAGCACGGCGTCGACGACCTCCTCCGAGCCCATGACGCCCGAGACGCGGTCGCCGAGCGCGACGACCATGTGGCCGGTGAGCGTCGCGACGTCGAGGATGACGTCGGGCTTCTGCTCGGTCGCACGGACGAGGGCGTCGGCGAGGACCAGCCGGCCCTCGGCGTCGGTGTTCGAGATCTCGACCGTGGTGCCGCCGTACTGCGTCAGCACGTCGCCGGGCCGGGTCGCCGCGCCGGAGACCATGTTCTCGGCCATCGGCGCGTAGGCGGTGACCTTGATCGGCAGGCCCAGGGTCGCGATGGCGTAGGTCGCCTGCACGACCGCGGCCGCGCCGGCCATGTCGGACTTCATCTCGTGCATGCTCTGCGCGGGCTTGATGGTGAGGCCGCCGGAGTCGAAGGTGATGCCCTTGCCGACCAGCGCCAGGTGCCTCGTGGCGCCCTTGGGGGAGTAGCGCAGCTCGACCAGGCGGGGCGGGGCGGACGACCCGGCGCCCACACCGAGGATGCCGCCGCAGCCGAGCCGCTCGAGCTCCGCCTCGTCCAGCACCGTGATCGCGACCTTCGGGGCGCCGCGGCCCTTGGTGAGCTCCTTGGTGGCCTCGGCGACCGCGTCGGCGAACTTCGGCGGGGTCAGGTCGCCCGGCGGCGTGTTCACCCAGTCGCGGGTGGCCGCGACCGCCCGGGTCACCACGCGCGCCTCCTCGAACGCCGTGACGACGTCCTTCTTCCGCGCGGCGGGGCTGAGCACGACGACGTCGCCCGGAGCGTTCTTCTCGGACTCCTTCTTGTACGCCGTGAAGGTGTAGGCGCCGAGCTCGTAGCCCTCGGTCACCGCGCGCACCAGCTCGGGGGAGTCGGCCGGCAGGGCCAGCGCCACCGAGGCCGCGTTGGTGACCGAGCGGGCGGCGACACCTGCCGCGCGGCGTACCGACACGGCGTCCTCGGTCTTGCCCAGGCCGACGAGGACCAGCAGCGCGGACGAGATCGCACCCGACGTCGGCACCTTGACCGACTCGCCCGCCTTGCCGGTCACCCCGAGCGAGGAGAGCAGGGGCCGCAGCTTGCGCCCGTAGGCCTTGCCGACGTCGGCGCCGGCGTCGGTCAGCGCCGGCCCGTCGGAGGTCTGGAGCACCCCGACGACCACGGCGTCGCATCGGGTCTTGGCGGGGCTGGCGCTGCGCAAGGTGTACGAGGTCACCGGGGCAGGATAGGTCAGGCGATCGTCAGGTAGGTTCCGAGCCATGGCCGAGCTCCTCCAGTCTCCCCTCCACGACCGGCACGAGGCACTCGGTGCGAAGTTCGCGGAGTTCGGCGGCTGGTCGATGCCGATCGAGTACGCCGCCGGCGTCGTCAAGGAGCACACCGCGGTCCGCGAGTCGGTCGGGATCTTCGACGTCAGCCACCTGGGCAAGGCCAGCGTGACCGGCCCCGGCGCGGCCGACTTCGTCAATCGCACCCTCACCAACGACCTGGGCCGGATCGGGCCGGGCCGGGCGCAGTACACGCTCTGTTGCGACGACGCGACCGGCGGCGTCGTCGACGACCTGATCGCCTACCTCTACGCCGACGACCACGTCTTCCTCATCCCGAACGCCGCCAACACCGCGGAGGTCGTGCGGCGGCTCCGCGCGGAGGCCCCGGACGGCGTCGAGGTCACCGACCGGCACCACGAGCTGTTCGTGATCGCCGTGCAGGGCACGAAGTCCGACGAGGTGCTCGACGCGAGCGGGCTGCCGACCGGCCACGAGTACATGTCGTTCGCGGAGGCGCCCTTCGAGGGCGAGACCGTCGTGGTATGCCGCACCGGCTACACCGGCGAGCGCGGCTACGAGCTGGTCGGTCCGAACGCCGTCGCCGGCGCCCTCTGGGACGCGCTGCTCGCGGCCGGCGAGCCGTACGGCGTCCTGCCCTGCGGGCTCGGCGCGCGCGACACCCTGCGCACCGAGATGGGCTACCCGCTGCACGGCCAGGACATCTCCCTCGACGTCACGCCGAACCAGGCCCGGCTGGGCTGGGCGGTCGGCTGGCAGAAGGAGGCGTTCTGGGGTCGCGAGGTGCTGGCCGCCGAGCGGGCCGAGGGCCCGAAGCGCGTGCTGCGCGGCCTGGTGGCCACCGGGCGCGGCATCCCGCGCCCCCACATGGGCGTCAGCCTCACCGCGGACGTGCTGCTCGGTGAGGTCACGTCCGGCACGTTCTCGCCCACGCTGCGCAAGGGCATCGGGCTCGCGCTCGTCCCGTCGTTCGTCGACCCGGAGGCCCAGGTCGGCGTCGACATCCGCGGCCGCCGCGAGATCTTCCAGCTGACCAAGCCGCCGTTCCTCGAGCCGTCCGTCCGGGAGTCCTGACATGAACCTGCCCGACCAGCCGTCCACCGTCCGCCCGCCCTCGGCCGCCGACCGGCCGTGGTGGTGGCGCCTAGAGAACGCCGACGGTGCGGAGGTCGAGGTCACCGGCGACCTCGCGGGACAGCGGTTCGCCTCCCAGGCCGACGCCGAGTCCTGGGTCGGTGAGACCTTCACCGACCTCGTGGCCGAGGGCGTCGACGGCGTCACGCTCTTCGAGGGCGAGCGCCGGGTCTACGGACCGATGTCGCTGCACGCATAGGCACGCCTGACCTTCCCGTCCTTACCCGGCCTAGCCTGAGACATGGCCGAGGACGGCGCCGACTTCGCCGCGTACGTCGCCGCGCGCTGGTCGGACCTCGTGCGCACGGTCGTGCTCGTCGGCTGCCCGCGCAGCCACGCGGAGGACGTCGTGCTCGACGGCGTCGCCCGGTGCAGCGGCGACTGGGAGCGGGTGCTGCGGACCGACGACCCCGAGGTCCACGTCCACCGCGCCGTCGTCCGGGCCTGGCGCCAGCGGAGGCGGCTGCCCGCCGAGCCGCCCCCGACCGACGAGGTCGCCGAGCTCGAGCCGCTCCTGGCCGGCCTGACGCCGGAGCAGCGCGAGGTCCTCGTGGTGCGCGCGCTCTCCGGGCTGGCGCCCGACCAGGTCGCCGACGTGCTCGACACGAGCGAGGACACCGCGCGCAGGACCGTCCCGGGCGCGCCTCGCGACGAGGCCGTGCGGCACGCGGCGGCATCGGTCGAGGTACTGCCGGCGCCGTACGCCCACGTGACCGAGCGCGCCCGCGGCCAGCGCCGCCGGCGCCGCCGGATCGTGCTCGGCTCCGTGGCCGCGGGTGCCCTCGTGCTCGGGCTCGCGACGTGGGCCGGCGCCGCCCTGTCGCGCGAGGGCGTGGGGGAGCGGCCGACGCGCCCCGAGCGGGTGCTCAGCCCCGCCTCGATCGCGTGGTACGCCGAGGGCCGGCTGCACCTGCGCGAGGTGACCGTGCCGATCCCCGGCGTCACGGACCTCGTCGCGGTCGGCGACACCATGGTCTACCTCGACGAGGACGGCGTCGTCGGCCAGGTGTCGCCCGACGGCGACGTGGTCGAGGTCGGCCTCGCCCTCCCGGGCGCGCAGCTGCTCGGCGCGACCGACCACGGCTGGGCGGCGTGGGTGGAGCCGGGCGACCCGGAGGCGCGGCTGGTCGTGTGGGACGTCGCCCACCGGGTCGAGGTCGGCGGGCTGCCGGTGGAGGAGTCCGTGCGCCCGATCGCCCTCGACCAGGGGCTCGTCCAGTTCAGCACCGCGAGCGGCGACTACGCGTGGGACCCGCCCGACGCCGACCCGTACCGGCTGCCGCCGACGGGACTCATCGACCAGGCGTCGGCCACGCGGGTCTTCCAGCGCGAGCAGCGGATCGAGATCGTGCAGCCCCTCTTCGGCCTGAGCTTCCTCCGCGCCGGCGAGGGGGCCCAGCTGTCCTTCGGCGGCCGCTACGTGCTCAGCCGGGCGCCCGGGAGCACCGACGCTCGCGGGGCGTGGGAGCCGTTGCTCTACGACAGCCGGACCGGCGAGGCGATCGACCCCGGCGTCGCGCCGGGGGAGAGGGTCGTCGCGGGCGGCTTCACCCCGCTCCAGGAGGTCGCCTACCTGGTGGTCACCGGCGACGAGGAGCTGCTCCTGCTGCGCACCTGCGAGCCCGGCTCCGGCGCCTGCCAGGACGTCGCGCCGGTCGCGACCGGCGGCGACCCGGTGCTGCTCGCCGAGTAGGCCCCGCTGGATAGCGTCGGGCGCATGAGGTTCAGCCAGGTCGACGTCTTCTCCGCGCAGCCCCTGCTCGGCAACCCGGTCGCGGTCGTCCACGCCGCCGACGGCGTCACCGACGAGCAGATGGCGGCGTTCGCCCGCTGGACCAACCTGTCCGAGACGACGTTCCTGCTCACGCCCACCGACCCCGCGGCCGACTACCGGCTGCGGATCTGGACGCCGGGCGGCGAGCTGCCGTTCGCGGGGCACCCCACGCTCGGCAGCGCGCACGCGTGGCTCGAGGCCGGCGGCGTACCGGCGGGGGAGGACGCCCAGGACGTGATCGTGCAGGAGTGCGGCGCGGGCCTGGTGCGCATCCGGCGCGGCGAGCGCCTCTCGTTCGGCGCACCGCCGCTGACCCGCTCCGGCCCGGTCGACGATGCCGACCTGGCCGCGATCGGCGCCGCGCTCGCGATCCCGCGGGCCGACATCGTCGACAGCGCCTGGATCGACAACGGCCCCGGCTGGGTCGGCGTGCTGTTGCGCGACGCCGAGGCGGTGCTCGCCGTCGAACCGGACTGGGCGGCCTTCGGCGACCTCAAGATCGGCGTCGTCGGGCCGTACGCCGACGGCCCGCTCGCCGCCGAGCTGCGCGCGTTCCGTCCCGGCTACGGCATGCCGGAGGACCCGGTCACCGGCTCGCTCAACGCGGGCGTCGGGCAGTGGCTGGCGGGCCGCCGGCTGCCCACGTCGTACGTCGCCTCGCAGGGCACCGCCCTCCAGCGGGCCGGCCGGATCCACGTCGAGCTCGTCGGCGACCAGGTCTGGGTCGGCGGCGACACGCGCACGACCATCACGGGAGAGGTCTCGCTGGACTAGGGTCGGTCTCGTGCAGCAGTACCTCGACCTCCTCCAGCGCGTCCTCGACGAGGGCGTCGAGAAGGGCGACCGCACCGGCACCGGCACGCGCTCGGTGTTCGGCCACCAGATGCGCTTCGACCTGACGGCCGGCTTCCCGCTGGTCACCACGAAGAAGATCCACACCCGCTCGGTCTTCGGCGAGCTGCTCTGGTTCCTGCGCGGCGACACCAACGTCAAGTGGCTCCAGGACCGCGGCATCTCCATCTGGGACGAGTGGGCCGACGAGAACGGCGACCTCGGGCCGGTCTACGGCTACCAGTGGCGCTCGTGGCCGGCGCCGGACGGCCGGCACCTCGACCAGATCGCGCAGGTCGTGGCCGACATCCGGGCCAACCCCGACTCGCGCCGGCTCATCGTCTCCGCCTGGAACGTCGCCGACATCCCGGAGATGGCGCTCGCGCCCTGCCACGCGTTCTTCCAGTTCTACGTCGCCGACGGCCGGCTGTCGTGCCAGCTCTACCAGCGCTCGGCCGACGTGTTCCTCGGCGTCCCGTTCAACATCGCGTCGTACGCCCTGCTGACCCACATGGTCGCCCAGGTGACCGGCCTCGAGGTCGGCGACTTCGTGCACACGCTGGGCGACGCCCACCTCTACCTCAACCACCTCGAGCAGGCGCGACTCCAGCTCACCCGCGAGCCGCGGCCGCTGCCGACGCTGGTGCTCGACCCGTCGGTGAGCGAGCTCGACGCCTTCGATCTCGAGCACATCGCGGTCGAGGGCTACGACCCGCACCCGGGCATCAAGGCGCCGATCGCGGTATGAGGGTCGGCATGAGGGTCGTGCTGGTCGCCGCGGTGGCGCGCAACGGCGTCATCGGCAACGGCCCCGACATCCCGTGGAAGATCCCGGGGGAGCAGGCCGACTTCAAGCGGCTCACCATGGGCCACACGCTCGTCATGGGGCGGACGACGTACGAGTCGATCGGCCGACCGCTCCCGGGCCGCACCACCATCGTCCTCACCCGCGACCCGTCGTGGTCCGCCGAGGGCGTGCTCGTCGCGCACTCCCTCGACGAGGCCCTCGCCCGGGCCGCCGACCTGCCCGGCGACGTCATGGTCGTGGGCGGCGCCCAGGTGTACGCCGACGCGCTGCCCGTCGCCACCGAGCAGGTCATCACCGACGTGCCGCTGGAGCCCGACGGCGACGTGCTCTACCCGGCGTACGACGCCGACGACTGGGTCGAGTCGGCGCGCGAGGCGGGCGACGGCTACGAGCGCGTCTTCCTGCGCCGCCGGGGCTGAGCGGGCTCGGCGCCGCTCGCTGTAACGCCGGGTTATCTGCTGTGCCCACCGGGTTGCAGCACCGTGGGTACAGTGAGTAACCCGGCGTTACAACGGCTTGGACGCGCCTGACAGGCTGACGCCATGGAGCTGAGAGTCTTCACCGAACCCCAGCAAGGCGCGACCTACGACGGCCTCCTCGCGGTGGCGCGGGAGGCGGAGACGCTCGGGTACGGCGCGTTCTTCCGGTCCGACCACTACCTGACGATGGGCGGCGACGGCCTGCCCGGCCCCAGCGACGCGTGGGTGACGCTGGCCGGCCTGGCGCGCGACACCAGCACGATCCGGCTCGGGACCCTGATGACCAGCGCGACGTTCCGCCTGCCCGGCCCGCTGGCGATCTCGGTCGCCAACGTCGACCAGATGAGCGGCGGACGTGTCGAGCTCGGGTTCGGCGCCGGCTGGTTCACCGAGGAGCACACGGCGTACGGCATCCCGTTCCCCGGCACGCGGGAGCGGTTCGACCGGTTCGAGGAGCAGCTCGCGATCGTCACCGGCCTCTGGGCCACGCCGGAGGGGGAGCGGTTCTCCCACGACGGCACGCACTACCAGCTCACCGACAGCCCGGCGCTGCCCAAGCCCCCCCAGGCGAAGCCGCCGATCCTCATCGGCGGGCTCGGCAAGAAGCGCACGCCCGAGCTGGCGGCGGCGTACGCCGACGAGTTCAACCTGCCGTTCGTCGACCTCGACGTCATGAAGGCGCAGTTCGCGCGCGTGCGGGAGGCCTGCGAGCGCGCCGACCGCGACCCGTCGAGCATGCGCTGGTCCAACGCGCTCGTCGTCTGCGTCGGTGCCGACGAGGCGGAGGTGGAGCGGCGCGCGGCCGCCATCGGCCGCGACAAGGACGAGCTGCGGGAGAACGGCATCGCCGGCACGCCCGACGAGGCGATCGAGAAGATCCGGGCCTACGGCGACCTCGGCGCCGAGCGCGTCTACCTCCAGTTCCTCGACCTCGCGGACCTCGACCACCTCCGGCTCGTGGCCCACGAGGTGATGCCTCACGTCGGGTGAGGACACGGAGCGATAACCTGTAGGACATGACCGCCGCGCCCACTGCCCCGTTCGGCCACGTCCTCACGGCGATGGCCACCGCCTTCAAGGCGGACGGCTCGGTCGACCTCGAGGGCACCGCGCGGATCGCGACCCACCTGGTCGACCACGGCCACGACGGCGTCGTGGTCTCGGGCACGACGGGCGAGTCGCCGACCACCACCACCGAGGAGGACGGCGCGATCCTGGCGGCGGTCAAGGACGCGGTCGGCGACCGCGCGAAGATCGTGGCCGGCGTCGGCACCAACTCCACCGCCCACTCGATCGAGCTCGCCGAGCAGGCGGCCAAGATCGGCGCGGACGGCCTGCTGCTGGTGACGCCGTACTACAACAAGCCCGGCCAGGGCGGCGTGCTCCACCACTTCCGCTCGGTGGCCGAGGCGACCGACGTGCCCGTCATGCTCTACGACGTCCCCGGCCGCACGGGCACCCAGATCGCGCTCGAGACCTACGAGCAGGCGATCCGGTGGGACAACGTCGTCGCGGTCAAGGACGCGGTCAACGACTTCGCGCGCGGCGTGAAGCTGACCGAGCTCGGCTACGCCGTCTACTCTGGCGACGACGCCTGCAACCTCGGCTGGCTCGCGCACGGCGCGGTCGGCTTCGTCTCCGTCGTCGGCCACGTCGCGGGCGACGAGACGCGGGCGATGGCCGAGGCCTTCTGGGCCGGCGACCACACCAGGGCCCTCGAGATCTTCACGCGGCTGCTCCCCGCGATCGACGCCGTGATGGGCGTCCCCAACTACGGAGCGACCACCGCCAAGGCAGCCCTCCAGCTCCTCGGCGTGCTCGACAACCGCCACGTGCGCGGCCCCCTGGTGCCGCTCGACGACGACGAGGTGGCCGCCCTGCGAGCTGGGCTCGCGGCCTCCGGCCTCCTGTAAAGGACAGACATTGAGTCACCCCCACCCCGAGCTCTCCGAACCGGCCGCACTGCCTGAGGGGGGCCTCCGGGTCATCCCCATGGGCGGGCTCGGCGAGGTCGGCCGGAACATGACCGCCTTCGAGTACGACGGCCGGCTGCTCATCGTCGACTGCGGCGTCCTCTTCCCCGAGGACCACCAGCCCGGCGTCGACCTGATCCTCCCGGACTGGAGCTCGATCCGGGACCGCCTCGACACCGTCGAGGCGCTGGTGCTGACCCACGGGCACGAGGACCACATCGGCGCGACGCCGTACCTCCTCCGCGAGCGGCAGGACATCCCGCTGGTCGGCTCCGAGCTCACGCTGGCGCTGCTGGACTCCAAGCTGCGCGAGCACCGGCTCCGCGAGACCGTGCACCACAAGGTGCGCGAGGGCGACCGGCTCCGGCTGGGCCCGTTCGACCTCGAGTTCGTCGCGGTCAACCACTCGATCCCGGACGCGCTCGCGGTCGCGATCCGCACCGGCGCCGGCATGGTGCTCCACACCGGCGACTTCAAGATGGACCAGCTCCCGCTGGACGGCCGGATCACCGACCTGCGTGCGTTCGCGCGGCTGGGGGAGGAGGGCGTCGACCTCTTCCTCACCGACTCGACCAACGCCGAGACCCCGGGCTTCACGCCGGCGGAGAAGTCGATCACGCCGGTCATCGACCAGGTCTTCCGCGACTCCCAGCAGCGCATCATCGTGGCCTGCTTCGCCTCGCACGTGCACCGGGTCCAGCAGGTCATCGACGCGGCCGTCGCCCACGACCGCAAGATCGCGTACGTCGGCCGCTCGATGGTCCGCAACATGGCGATCGCCCGCGACCTCGGCTACCTCGAGGTCCCGGCCGGCGTCCTCGTCGACGCCAAGGAGCTCGCGGACCTCCCGCCCGAGCGCCAGGTGCTGATCTCGACCGGCTCGCAGGGCGAGCCGATGTCGGCGCTGTCGCGGATCGCGCAGCGCAACCACAACTTCGTGCACATCGAGGAGGGCGACACCGTCCTGCTCGCCTCGAGCCTGATCCCGGGCAACGAGAACGCCGTCTACCGGGTCATCAACGGCCTGGCCCGCTGGGGCGCCCGCGTCGTGCACAAGGGCAACGCGCTCGTGCACGTCTCCGGCCACGCCAGTGCCGGCGAGCTGCTCTACTGCTACAACATCGTCAAGCCGCGCAACGTCCTGCCGGTCCACGGCGAGATCCGGCACATGCTGGCCAACGGCGCGCTCGCCACGGCCACGGGTGTCGAGAACGTCGTCATCGCCGAGGACGGCGTGGTCGTCGACCTGGTCGACGGCGTCGCGGCGATCGCCGGCAAGGTCGAGTGCGGCTACGTCTTCGTCGACGGCTCCTCGGTCGGCGACATCACCGAGTCCGACCTCAAGGACCGCCGGATCCTCGGCGAGGAGGGCTTCATCTCGGTGATCGTGGTCGTCGACTCGGTCAGCGGCAAGGTCTCGGCCGGCCCGGAGATCCACGCCCGCGGCTTCGTCGAGGACGAGCACACCTTCGACGAGATCAAGCAGCCGATCGTCGACGCCCTCGACGCCCAGATCCGCGAGGGCAACACCGACTCCTACCAGCTCCAGCAGACCGTCCGCCGCGTCATCGGTCGCTGGGTCAGCAACACCCACCGCCGCCGCCCGATGATCATCCCGGTGGTCATCGAGGCCTGAGCGGGCGGCTGCCGGCGAGGCCGTCGTCAGCAGCAGGAACAGCGTCGGCGCCGTCCCACCCGGCCGGGTGGGGCGACGCCGACGCCTCTTGCCTACGGGGTGTGGACTACCTCTTCCTCACGACCCTCACCGTGAACCTGTCGCGGCTCGGCTCGGACGATGCGTTGCCGAGGTACGTCGCCACGAGCCGGTGCCTGCCGACCGCGAGGACCTTCTTCACGATCACCTGGGCAGTGCCGTTCGGCTTCAGCCTGGCCGACCCGAGAACCGTACGGCCCTTCACGACCTGCACCTTGCCGGTCGGGTCGTCGTCGCCGGTGACCTTGATCCTGACCTTGAAGGCGTCGCCGCGCTTGACCGGGTTGGGCTTGACCGACGTGACCTTCGTCGTCGTCGCCGACGGGGTGGCCTGCTCGCAGACCGTGACCTCGAGATCGTCGACGTACCAGCCGTCGACGCCGTTGCAGCCGTCCCGACCGAAGTCGAAGCGGAACTGCACGAGGTCGCCGGGGTGTGCCCCCATCCTGCCGAGGCTGATGACCGACGTGCCCCAGGACCCGGTCGGCTCGCCGCCGTCCGTGCCGGTGAAGGCGGTCTGTCCGGCGAGCGGGTTGCTGTTGCCCTCGGCTGCCGCAGCCAGGTGGCCCTGCGGTCCGTTGAGCAGCCAGGCGGCCGCCGGAATCTCGACGTAGTCGCCTCCGTTGATGCTGACCTTGACGTTGCCGCCGTCCCAGGTCGTCTCGCTCGCCATCAGGTGGTCGAAGGAGAGCCGCGGCTGGTACCCGTCGGGCACCTCGATCTCCGGGCTGATCAGACCGTCGCGCGAAGACTCGTCCTCCTCGTCACCCGCGCAGCTTCCCGTTGTCGGGTCGGCGGCGTAGGCGACGTTCGAGGCCGGGTGCTCGCCGGCGTCGCCGGGCAGGTCGGTCGTCAACGGGAGGTCGTCGGTCGTCACCCACGGGTGGTGGACGGCGCCGCCGAGATCGGGGAACCCGACGCCCGCGTAGTTGCCGAACTCGAAGTCCTGCTCCCAACCCTCGAGGCCGTCCTCGAAGTCCTCCGACCAGGTGGTCACGGACTCGAATCGAGCACCGCAGTCGACGTCGCCCTGCTCGAGCATCGGCTGGAAGTTGCACTGCACGGGCGGAACACGCAGCTCGGTCTCCGCGATCGCGTCGGCCACCGCGGCGCAGTCGGCCGCAGTGATCGGGTCGGCCGCCGCCGGGGTGGCCGCACCGTCGGAGCCGTCCGGCTCCGTCGGGTTGCCGAGCGTGACCGCGTTGATCGGGTCGCCCTGGAGGTCGGTGCACGAGGCCTCGAGGCCGTCGGCCAGGTTCTCGAAGTCCGAGATCGGCGTCAGGTAGTTGGTCTGCGTGTGCCAGAACAGGTTGGCGGCCTTGTCCAGACCGATCGCGGCGACGCCCGACGGCTCGTAGCCGTCGACCATGATCGCGAAGGTCCGATTGACGACGCCGGAGTTGGTGTGGACTCCGCCGTTGTCGTCGACGTCGCAGTGGTACTCCGCGTCCGAGACCTGCCCCGGGTCACCGAAGCAGTTCGGGTTCCACATGTCGCGGATCGCCCCGCCGAACGCGGGATCGGACTCGCCGGACAGCCACCGGTAGGTGTCGTCGACCGCGTTGGGATCCTCGAGCCGCTCGATCGTCATCGTGACCGGGCCCTCGGCGGACTCGACGTCGTCACCTCGCTCCGTCGTGATCATGAAGCCCGGGATGTCCGCGGTGCCCGACATCGACACCAGCCCGTCCTGGTTGTTGCCCACGACGATGCCCAGGGCGCCGTTGGCCTCGGCGTTGTCGACCTTCTGCTGGAAGGTGCAGAAGCCACGTTCGACGTAGACCCAGTTGCCGGCGACTGCAGCGGCGTTGTCGTAGGGGGTGCTGCAGCCGTTGACCGCGGTGTCGCCGGCGTCCGGGTCCTCCGCGTCCTGGGCCACGACGACGTCGACCGTCCGACTGCCGGTGAGCTCCGGGCCGAAGGCCGCGGGAGCCGCCTCGCACGGACCGGCGATATCGGCCGGTGCGTCGATGGTGACCCCGAGCTCGTACGAGGCAGGCTGGTAGATCGAGCACTTGCCGGGCTCGCGCAGCGTCGGGTCGTCCTGAGTCTCGCCACCCTCGTTGTGGCGGGTGTTGAGCATGTCGACCACCTCGCCCCAGATGTCGGAGTAGGCCTCGTTCATCGCTCCGGACTGCCACTGGTAGATCAGGCCGGAGGTCGACTCGGTGTAGGCGTGGCCCCACTCGTGCGCCACGGTGTCGTCACCGGTGACGCCGGTGCAGTAGTTCGTGGTCACGCCGTTCCAGTTGGCGTTCGGGCACTCGATCGTGGGGTCGTTGTTCACCGTGATCATCTGGCCGCCGGCGCCGTCCCAGGCGTCGTAGCCGAACGTGTTCATGAACATCCAGTAGGCCTCGGCCGTACCGAGCAGCTCGCTCTGCTGGTCCTCGTCGAGCGCGCCGGGGAACGCGTCTCCCTCGCTCCAGACGAGGTGCTCAGGGTCGTAGGCCTCCTCGTACAGCTCCCGGTCGAGGGCGTGGGCCATCATCGACCAGCGGTTGAGGTACTTGCCGGTCTGGGCGTCGAGGATCACGGTCTCGCGGACCGTCGATCGGTTCCAGACCTCGACCACCCACGCGAGCTTGTTGGCGCCGGCGATGCCGCGCGTCGAGCCCATCCGGTAGACCGAGAGCTCGGTGGAGCGGGCCTCGAGGCCGTGAGCGGCCGGCTCCGGCAGCGCCGACTCGTGGCCACTGGGCCGAGCGCGCACCATGCGGATCGCGCGCTCGGTCGCCTCGGACTCGCTGATCCGCGGGCTGGTGCTGAGGTTGATGTGGGGAGCGACGAACCCGGTGACGGCGCTGAGCCGGCCCTGGCGGTCGACGTGCGCCTTCAGCTCGCCGGCGAAGACCGGGAGGCCCTGGTAGGTCTGGTCGTAGGTGATCGACCAGCCGTACCGGTCGGTGAAGACCTCGCTCCGGTCCAGCTGGGCCGCCGTCGCCCCGAAGGCGAGCGCGTAGGTGTCGACGTACTGGTCGGCCTTGGCCAGCGCCTCGGCACGGGAGTCGGCGGCCACGCTGGGCAGCAGGTCCCCGCGCGGCGTCGTCGCTCGCACGAGGCCGACCTTGCCGGTCGCCGAGTCGGCGCGGACGGCGACCTGGCCGTCTGCCGTGGTGCGCATGCGTTGTACGAGGGTGGTGTCATCGGGGGCGGAGGCGCCGGACGCTGCGGTCTGCAGCGCCGGGACCGCCGCGAGGCTCGTGCCTACGAGTAGCAGGCCGAGCCCCTGGAAGAGGGGTCGCACAGGGAGGTCCTTCCGAGAGCAGGATGACGTGAGATCTGACTCACGTGGAGTGGAACCCTAGGCCTGTAGGCGCGAGCGGTCCAGAGGTGAGCTCGCGCGATCCGGGGGCCAAGACACGCGCTCCTGTGATACGTGTGACGGGAGTGACTGCTGCGTAGGGTGGACACCATGGCGACCCGTACGTCTTCCCCGCCGGGGTCGCGGAGCAAGAGCACGTCCACGACACGCAGCACCGGCAGTTCCTCGTCGCGGAGCTCGAGCACCCGATCCCGGAGTACCAGCCCCCAGCGCAAGCCTGCCTCGACGAGCTCGCGGAGCACGGCGAAGCGCAAGCCTGCCCCGCGGAAGACGACGCGCCGACCCGCGCCGCGGGCGGTCCGCAGCGGGCCGGGACCGGTCGCCCGCCTGTTCACCGCGCTGTTCCACGGCGCGGCCGCGGTCTGGCTGGCCGTCGCCCACGGCGTCGGCGCGGTGGCCCGCAGCGTCGGGCACACCGCCCGCGACCTGGAGCCGGAGCACCGCCGCGACGGCGTCGGGCTGTTCCTGCTCGGCATCGCCGTCGTCGTCGCCGGCGCGGTCTGGTGGCAGCTGCCCGGGTCGGTCATGGACGCGGCGCGCACCGTCGTCGCGGGCTCGGTCGGCAAGGTCGGCTTCCTGGTCCCGCTCGCGCTGCTCTTCGTCGGCTGGCGCACGATGCGCGATCCCGAGCACAACGGCCCGGTCGGTCGCCAGGTCGTCGGGTGGACGGCGTTCGCGTTCGGCCTGCTCGGCATGGTTCAGATCGCGGCGGGCAACCCGCAGCCCGAGCTGGGCGACACCTCCGACCTGCGCACCGCCGGTGGCGCGATCGGCTACGTCGTCTCGAGCCTCCTGCTCGACCTGCTGCGCTCCGAGTACATCGTGATGCCGATCCTCGCGCTGCTCTGCTTCTTCGGCGTCCTCATCATCACCGCGACGCCGCTCTACCAGGTGCCGGCCAGGCTGGCCGAGACCCGCGACCGGCTGCTGGGCCGTGAGCTCCCCGAGGAGGACGCGGACGCCACGCAGCCGGCCCGGGCGACCAGGAGCCGCCGCAAGCCGGCCGCGGACGAGACCGGCGAGATCGACCCGGAGATGGGCGACCCGGCGTACGACAGCCCGGTTCTCGCCGACCGCGAGATCCGCAAGCGCAAGAAGCGCCTGGAGACCACCGACGACGGCCTCGACATCTTCGCCCCGGAGGCGGCGCCCGCGCCGGTCAGCCCGGACCTGGTGGAGACGAGCACCGAGCTCGAGCCCCCGCCGCACACCCCGCTGCCACCGCGCGTCGAGCAGCTCGCGCTGTCCGGCGACATCGCCTACACGCTGCCCGGCAACGACGCACTCAAGCCGGGCTCGCCGCACAAGGCGCGCTCGAAGGCCAGCGACGACGTCGTCGAGCGGCTGACGCAGGTGCTCGAGGAGTTCTCGATCGACGCGCAGGTCACCGGCTACACCCGCGGCCCGACGGTCACCCGCTACGAGGTCGAGCTCGGCCCGGGCGTCAAGGTCGAGAAGATCACGAACATCCAGAAGAACATCGCGTACGCCGTCGCCTCGGCCGACGTCCGGATCCTCAGCCCGATCCCCGGCAAGTCGGCGGTCGGCGTCGAGATCCCCAACGTGGACAAGGAGATCGTCTCCCTCGGGGACGTGCTCCGCTCGAACACCGCGCGCGGCGACCACCACCCGATGGTGGCCGGCCTCGGCAAGGACGTGGAGGGCGGCTTCGTCGTCGCCAACCTCGCGAAGATGCCGCACCTGCTGGTCGCCGGTGCCACCGGCTCGGGCAAGTCGTCGTTCATCAACTCGATGATCACCTCGATCCTCATGCGGGCCACGCCCGACGAGGTGCGGATGATCATGGTCGACCCGAAGCGGGTGGAGCTGAACGCCTACGAGGGCGTCCCACACCTGATCACGCCGATCATCACCAACCCGAAGAAGGCCGCCGAGGCGCTCGCCTGGGTCGTGCGCGAGATGGACCTGCGCTACGACGACCTGGCCAACTTCGGCTTCCGGCACATCGACGACTTCAACAAGGCCGTCCGGGCCGGCAAGGTCACGCTGCCGCCGGGGAGCGAGCGCGAGCTCGCGCCGTACCCCTACCTGCTCGTGATCGTCGACGAGCTCGCCGACCTGATGATGGTCTCGCCGCGCGACGTCGAGGACTCGGTCGTCCGGATCACCCAGCTGGCCCGTGCCGCCGGCATCCACCTGGTGCTCGCGACGCAGCGGCCCTCGGTGGACGTCGTCACCGGTCTGATCAAGGCCAACGTGCCGTCCCGCCTGGCGTTCGCGACCTCGTCGCTCGCCGACAGCCGGGTCATCCTCGACCAGCCGGGTGCGGAGAAGCTGGTCGGCCAGGGTGACGGCCTGTTCCTGCCGATGGGAGCCTCGAAGCCGGCGCGCATCCAGGGCTCCTGGGTCTCCGAGGCGGAGATCGCCCAGGTGGTCAAGCACTGCAAGTCCCAGCTGGAGCCCACGTACCGCGACGACGTCACCGCCCCCGCGGCCAGCAAGCGCGAGCTCGACGACGACATCGGCGACGACCTGGACCTCGTGGTGCAGGCGATCGAGCTGGTCGTCTCGACGCAGTTCGGCTCGACGTCGATGCTGCAGCGCAAGCTCCGGGTCGGCTTCGCCAAGGCCGGCCGCCTGATGGACATCATGGAGAGCCGTGGCGTGGTCGGGCCCAGCGAGGGCTCGAAGGCCCGCGACGTGCTCGTGAAGCCCGACGAGATCGATGCCGTGATCGCGACCCTCCAGGGGGAGATGTGACCAGCCTGATCGAAGAGAAGACCGACGAGCAGCAGTCCCCGGTCGAGGTCCGGGCCGATGCCCGCCTCGCCGGCGGAGTGGGCGTGGTCGCCGCGATCGTGGCGCTGGCCTACCTGACCCGCGCCATCGGCGGCGGGGGCTGGCTCGACTGGGCTCTCGCCGTCGTCGTCGGCGCCATCGCGGCCGCGCACCTCCAGTCGCTGCTGGACGCGCGCGTGCCGCTGCTCGTCGTCGACGAGCAGGGCGTGCGGCTGCGCCGCGGGCGCACGTGGCACGGCCTGCCGTGGGCGGACATCGAGCACGTCGAGGTCGAGCCGCGCGGCGGCCTGTTCCGCGACGGCAGCGTTGTCCTGGTCCCGCGCGACGCCGACGCCCCGACCCAGGCCGTCCGGCTGTCGCTCTCGACCTGCGTGGTCGGCGACGACGGCGACCTGGTCGCGACGCTCGAGCAGCTGGCCGACCACCCCGGGCAGGTCGTCGAGCTCGGCGAGGTCGTCGAGGTCGACGAGGCCGGCGAGGTCGACGAGGCCGGCGAGGTCGTGCCCGAGGACCTCGAGGAGTGGGACGAGGAGTACGCCGACGATCTCGAGCTCGCCGACGAGCTCGACGAGGAGTCCGGCGAGGCGGACGAGCACCACGTGACCCGGCACGACCCGCGCCCCACGATCGCCCGGGGGATCGGCTTCCTGGCCGACCGGCTGACCCTGCGCCGCGACACCGCCCCCCAGGCGGCGCCGGTCGCCGAGGAGGCCGCGGAGGAGGCCGCGGAGGAGGCCGCGGAGGAGGCCGCGGAGGAGGCCGCGGAGCCCGAGCCCACGGTCGCGCTGCCCCCGATGGTCGCCAGCGCCACCCCGCTCCCGCTGCGCGACGCCGTGACCGGCGTGCGCTCCGAGGTGCGGTTCGAGGGCGCGGCGGCGCTCAAGCGGGACCCGATCGAGGACGAGCACGTGGCTCGGTTGGACCTCCCCGAGGCGCGCCAGCTGCGCCGCCCCGGCAGCGTCGACCTGGTCGAGGAGCCGCTCGACCTCGAGGGGACCGTCGTCTGGAGCGACCGGATCAGCCCGATCGCCCGCGAGGGCCACCCGGTCGAGCCGCTGGTGATCGACGACCTCGCCCCGGCCCCGGCCGTCGACCCGGTCATCGGACCGGAGCTGACCGCGGCCCGCACCCGGCTCTCGCTGAGCGTCGACCAGCTCGCCGACCGCACCCGCATCCGCCCGCACGTGATCGAGTCGATCGAGGTCGACGACTTCGCCCCGTGCGGCGGCGACTTCTACGCCCGCGGCCACCTGCGCACGCTGGCGCGGGTCCTCGGCGTCGAGGCCGCACCGCTGCTGGCGGCGTACGACGAGCGGTACGCCGACGCCCCCATCGACGCCCGCCGCGTGTTCGAGGCCGAGCTCGCCACCAGCGAGGGCGGCCCGATCCGGAGCACCCGGGGTGGTCCGAACTGGTCGGTGCTCGTCGCGGCCGTGATGGCCGTCGTCCTCGCGTGGTCCATCGCCCGGCTGATCATGGACAGCCCGATCGAGCTGCACGCCAAGCCGGTGCTCAACGGCTCGCCGTCCAGCGCCGCGAAGGTCGGCCCGCCGGTCCCGGTGGTGCTCGACGCCGGCTCGGGCGGGGCGCACGTGGTGGTCCGCGACGGGGCCGGGCAGATCGTCTTCAACGGCGACCTGGCCTTCGGCGACTCGCAGACCGTCGAGGCCGCTCCGCCGGTCCGCATCCAGTCCTCCGACGGCGGCCTCGTGGTCACCGTCGACGGCCAGGACCGCGGCCCGCTGGGCGCGCTCGGCCAGCCCGCGCAGAACACCTTCGCCGCCGCCGAATAGGCCCCGGCACCGGCCGGTTGCGATACTGGCTCGGTTATGACGACGGAGACTCAAGCCCTGCTCTCGGTGGCGATGGTGACCCTCGGGTGCGCCCGCAACGAGGTCGACTCCGAGGAGCTCGCCGGGCGGCTCGAGGCGGGCGGCTTCCTCCTCGTGGCGGACCCGGAGGACGCGGACACCGTCGTCGTCAACACCTGCGGCTTCGTGGAGTCGGCGAAGAAGGACTCCGTCGACACCCTGCTCGAGGCCGCGGACCTCAAGGCCTCCGGCCGGCCCCAGGCCGTCGTGGCGGTCGGCTGCATGGCCGAGCGGTACGGCAAGGAGCTCGCCGACTCGCTGCCCGAGGCCGACGCCGTGCTCGGCTTCGACGACTATCCCGACATCGCCGCGCGGCTGCGCTCGATCGTCGCGGGGGAGACCCACCAGGCCCACACCCCGCAGGACCGGCGGCTGCTGCTCCCGATCACCCCGGTCGAGCGATCGCTGTCCACGGCTCCGGTGCCCGGGCACGCCTCCGGCCCCGCGTCGGTACGCCGCCGCCTGGAGTCCGGCCCGACGGCGTCGCTGAAGCTGGCCAGCGGCTGCGACCGGCGCTGCTCGTTCTGCGCCATCCCGTCCTTCCGCGGCTCGTTCGTGAGCCGCCGGCCCTCCGACGTCCTCCAGGAGGCCCGTTGGCTGGGCGAGCAGGGCGTGCGCGAGCTGTTCCTCGTCAGCGAGAACTCCACTTCCTACGGCAAGGACCTCGGCGACCTGCGACTGCTCGAGACGCTCCTGCCCGAGCTCGCGGCCGTCGACGGCGTCGCCCGGGTGCGCGTCTCCTACCTCCAGCCCGCCGAGACCCGGCCCGGCCTGATCGAGGCGATCGCGACGACGCCGGGCGTCACGCCGTACTTCGACCTCTCGTTCCAGCACGCCAGCAACGCGGTGCTGCGGCGGATGCGCCGCTTCGGCGACCCGGACAGCTTCCTCGGCCTGCTCGACCAGGTGCGGTCGCTCGCGCCGGAGGCGGGCGTGCGCTGCAACGTGATCGTGGGCTTCCCGGGTGAGACCGAGACCGATCTTCAGGTGCTCTGCGACTTCCTCGTCGCGGCCCGTCTCGACGTCACGGGCGTCTTCGGCTACTCCGACGAGGACGGGACCGAGGCGGCGACGTACGACGACAAGCTCGACGAGGACGAGGTCCGGGCGCGGACGGAGCACGTGAGCGCGCTCGTCGAGGAGCTGACCTCCCAGCGGGCCGCGGAGCGCGTGGGGGAGACCGTCGAGGTGCTCGTCGAGCGCGTCGACGCCGACGGCACCGTCGAGGGCCGGGGCGCCCACCAGGGGCCCGAGGTCGACGGGTCGACCTACCTCGTCGACAGCGACGCGCGGGTTGGCGACCTCGTGCGGGCCACGGTCGTCGGCTCCGAGGGCGTCGACCTCTACGCTCGGGCACTGTGATGTCCACCCCACGAAAAGACTCGCTGCGCTCGCTTTCCGCGGGGACCCCGGAGAAGCCATGACCGAGGCGACCGAGACCAAGCCCAGCAACTGGAACGTTCCCAACGTCCTCACGACGCTGCGCATCGTCCTGGTGCCGTTCTTCGGCTGGGCGCTGCTGGTCGACGGCGGTGACTCGATCATGTGGCGCTGCGTCGCCTTCGCGATCTTCTTCGTCGCGATGGTCACCGACAAGATCGACGGCGACCTGGCCCGCAAGCACGACCTGATCACCGACTTCGGCAAGATCGCCGACCCGATCGCCGACAAGGCGGTCACCGGCATGGCCTTCATCGGCCTCTCGATCGTCGGCGACGTGTGGTGGGCAGTGACGATCGTCGTGCTGCTGCGCGAGTGGAGCGTCACGCTGCTGCGCCTCTCGATCCTGAAGAAGGTCGTGATCGCGGCCGCCGACCTCGGCAAGCTGAAGACCACGTTCCAGGCGATCGCGCTCGGCACGCTCTGCCTTCCGTTGAGGAACGACGACCTGGCCGGCTGGCTGGTGGTCCCGGGCGAGGTGCTCTTCTACGCCGCCCAGGCCTGCCTCGCGGTGGCCGTCGCGCTGACCCTCTGGTCCGGCTGGGAGTTCTACCGGGACGTGTGGAAGCAGCGGGCGACGCTCCGCAGCCGCTGACGTACCGGTCGGGAACGGCGTCGGCCCGCCCGGCGGTATGCCGAGCGGGCCGATGCGCATCGATCCGGTGATCAGTCCTGTCGGGTGATCCGGTCGGTCACCGGCGTGGTGACCGGGTCGTGGGCCTCCAGGTACATCCGCAGCGAGTCGATGTCGAGCCCGCCGAAGTAGGTGTTGGTCGCGTCCCGGAACACCGTGAAGCCGTCACCACCGCCGGAGAGGAAGTTGTTCGCGACGACGCGGTAGGTCGTCGCGTCCACGATCGGCACCATGGGGGTCGCCGGGTCACCGTCGGCGTCCACCATGACCGTTCCCGGCACCAGGGCGTCGGTGTCGGCCAAGGCGGCCTGCGATGCGTCCCAGGTGTAGGTCAGGCCCGAGACCTGGAGGATCTTGCGGCTCGACTCGTTGGCGCCGTTCCACTGCTGGTTCAGGATCGCCTTGATCTGGGCGCCCGTCAGGTCCATGGAGACCATGAAGTTGTTGAACGGCTGGACGGTGAACGCCGCACCGTAGGTGACGTCGCCCGCCTCGTTCTCGACCAGGTCGGCCCGGATGCCGCCGGGGTTCATCAGCGCGATCACCGGCTGGTTCGCGGTCGATCCGCTCGCGCCCGCCTCGATCGTGGTGGGGTCGGCGACCTGCCCGTCGGCGATCAGGTCACCCAGCGGCGACTCGCCGTCGGCATCCTGGGTCCGCGAGATCAGCGTGCCGTCGGCGATGTGCCCGATCACCTTGTTCGCGATGGCGGACACCAACGTCTTGTACGTGTCGATGATCGACTGGACCTTCGCGAGCGGCGAGACCGACTCGTCGTTGGTCGCGATCAGGTTCTCCGCGAAGGCGGCCGGCCGCACGATGTCGTGCGTCTTCCGATCGATGAGCAGGTGCAGCTTGGTGACCATCCGGCCGAACGAGAACGCGCTCGTGAACAGCCGGGGCTGGCCCTTCGGGTCCTGGACCACACAGTTGTAGGGCTGGTGCGTGTGACCGGTGACGACGACGTCGATCGCCGGGCTGAGGTTCTGCGCGATCTCGAGCCCCGCGCCGCTGACGCCCGAGCAGGAGTTGTAGGCCGTGGGGTCCGTCGGCGTGGCGCCTTCGTGCAGCAGGACGACGATCGACTTCACGCCCCGTTCGCGCAGCTTCGGGACGAGCGCGTTGGCCGTCTCCACCTCGTCGGCGAAGGTCAGGCCCTGGACACCCGACGCGGTGACGATGTCGGGCGTGCCCTCCAGCGTCATGCCGATGAAGCCGACCTTCTCGCCCCTCACCTTCATGACCTTCGTGGCCGGGAGGAGCGTCTTGCTCTGGTGGGCGCTGGGGTCGGTCCACCGGACGTTCGCGGCGAGGAACGGGAAGTCGGCGCCGTCGAAGTCCTGGTCGCCGGGGCAGGAGTTCTGCCCGTTGGCGCCGTCGGCGCCGTCGGCGAGGCAGCCACCGCGCTGGAGGCGGCGGAGCTCCTGCCAGCCCTCGTCGAACTCGTGGTTGCCGACCGAGGCGACCTGGAGCCCGAGCGCGTTCATCACCTTGATCGTCGGCTCGTCGTGGAACGCCGCGGAGAGCAGGGGCGAGGCGCCGACGATGTCGCCCGGTGCGACCGTGATCGGGACGGCTCCGGCCGCCCGGGACTTCGTCCGCTCGTTCGCCAGCAGGCGGCCGAGGTAGGCCGCGCCACCGGCGTTGGTGTTGTTCACCCGGCCGCTCGACCCGCTCGGCGGCTCCAGGTTGCCGTGGAAGTCGTTGAACGCCAGCAGGTCGAGCTTGACGAACTGCTTCTTGCCCTTCTTGCCCAACTTGTGGGCCAGCTTCGCGTAGGACGTCTTGGCTGACAGGCCGGACGTCCCGGCCCTGTCGGACTGGGCAGCGCCCCGATCGGGGGCGGCGGACGCGGTGGTGGTCGCGGTGGTGGCCGCGGCCCCGGCGAGCACCAACGATGTGAGCGCAGCCGCGACCGGGATGGCCCGAGCGGTACGACGGTTAGGTTGCATGTCGTCTCCCTAGGAATGGTTCCGAGGGCGGTAACTTAACCCGCTCGGGCGGTGTCGCGGGGCGTTCATCGGGGCGGCTCCTGATTCTCACCTCCGGACAGTGGTCAGCAGCCCGACGACGTCATACGGTCGTCACTCCACACCTGCATTCTCGGAAGGTCACCATGTCTCAGACGTCTCGGGCGTCGCGGGGGCTGGCGGTCGTCGCGGGCCTCGCCGCGACGGTCTCCGGTCTCGCGCTCCTCTCCAGCCCACCCGCCACCGCGGCCAGCACGGGCCTCGTCATCAGCGAGGTGTACGGCGGCGGCGGCAACTCCGGCGCCACGTACACGCACGACTTCATCGAGCTCTACAACCCGACGTCCGCGCCGATCAGCGTCGACGGCATGTCGGTGCAGTACCGCAGCAGCGCCGGCACCGGCGCGGGCAGCGTCACCCCGCTGAGCGGCTCCGTCCCGCCGGGCGGCCACTACCTGGTCCAGGAGGCGCAGGGCGCCGGCGGGACGACCCCGCTGCCGACCCCCGACGCCACGGGCACCATCGCGATGAGCGGCACCGCCTTCACCGTGTGGCTCGCCACCGGCACGACGGCCCTGAGCCCCACGGCGGACGGCGCCGCCGTCCGCGCCGGGATCGTCGACCTGGTCGGCGTCAACAGCAACACGTTCGAGACCGCGAAGGCGGCGGGCACCGCCAACGCGACGTCGTCGAGCCGGAGCGGCGCCGACACCGACAACAACGCGAACGACTTCGCGACCGGAGCGCCGAGCCCGCAGTCCGCCGGCTCCACCCCGCCGGAGGAGCCCGAGCCGGTCGAGGCGACCATCGCCGAGATCCAGGGGACCGGGGACGCCTCGCCGCTCGCCGGCGACCCCGTCATCACCGAGGGCGTCGTCACGGCGGCGTACCCCACCGGGGGCTTCAACGGCTTCTACCTCCAGACCGGAGGCACCGGCGCCGGCGCCGACGCGACGCCGGGTGCGTCCGACGCCGTGTTCGTCTACGGCAACGGCGGCGCCGGCCAGGTCGCGATCGGCGACTCGGTCCGCGTCACCGGGGAGGTCACCGAGTTCCAGGGGCTCACCGAGATCAACCTGGACCAGGTGACGCCGCTCGCGACGCCGCTGGCCCCCGTGGTCCCGCACGCGACCAGCGTCCCCGCCGCGGCCGACCGCGAGGCGCACGAGGGGGAGCTCTACGCGCCGACCGGCGACTTCACGGTCACGGACAACTTCTCGACCAACCAGTACGCCGAGATCGGCCTCGCCGCCGGCGACCACCCCCTCATCCAGCCGACCGACGTCGCGGACGCCCAGGACCACGCGGCGATCGCGGCGGTCGTGGCCGACAACGCCGACCGGGGGGTCGTGCTCGACGACGGCGCCAGCATCAACTTCCTGCCGTTCGGCGGCGGCGCCAACCAGGACGTCCCGCTGCCATGGCTCTCGAAGGCCAACCCGGTCCGGGTCGGCTCGGCCGTGGACTTCACCGGTCCGGTGGTGCTCGACTTCCGCAACAGCACCTGGAAGTTCCAGCCGACGTCCCGGGTCACCGGCAGCGGCGCCGAGGTCGCGACCTTCGAGAACACCCGCGCGGAGAACGCCGCCCCGGCCGCTGTCGGCGGTGACATCCGCCTGGCGACGTTCAACGTGCTCAACTACTTCAACACCACCGGGGCGGACTACGAGGCCGCGCACCCGGGTTCGTGCGAGTACTTCGTCGACCGCGACGACGACCCGGTGACCGTCGACGACTGCGGACCGACCGGACCTCGCGGTGCGGCCGAGGACGAGGACCTCGCCCGCCAGCAGGTGAAGATCGTCCACGCGATCAACGGCCTGCACGCGAGCATCGTGTCGCTGGAGGAGATCGAGAACTCGGTCGCCCTCGGTGAGGCGGACCGCGACGACGCGCTCTCCGAGCTCGTCGACGCGCTCAACGCCGACGCCGGTGCCGGCACCTGGGCGTTCGTGCCCTCGCCCGACCCGGCGGACCTCCCGCCGGTCGCCGAGCAGGACGTCATCCGGACGGCCTTCATCTACCAGCCGGCGGCGGTCGAGCCGGTCGGGGAGTCGGTGGTCCTCACCGGGAGCCCGGCCTTCGGCAACGCCCGCGAGCCGCTCGCCCAGGCCTTCAAGGGTGCCGGCCTGCCCGATGCCGAGGCCTTCGCCGTGATCGTCAACCACTTCAAGTCCAAGGGCTCCGGGACCCCGGACCCCGACGGTCAGGGCAACGCGAACGTCGACCGGGTCGCCCAGGCCGAGGCGCTGTGGCCCTTCGCCGAGCAGTTCGCGGCGTCGCGCGGCACCGACGAGGTGTTCCTCACCGGCGACTTCAACTCCTACACGCAGGAGGACCCGCTGCAGGTGCTCTACGGACACGGGTACACGAACCTGGAGTCCACGAGCGACCCGGACGAGACGACGTACTCCTTCGACGGCCTGTCGGGCTCGCTCGACCACGTGCTGGCCAACCCGGCGGCGCTGGAGATGGTCACCGGCGTCGACATCTGGCGGATCAACGCCGACGAGTCGGTCGCCTTCGAGTACAGCCGCGACAACTACAACGTGACCAGCTTCTACGAGGAGAACCCCTTCCGCGCCTCGGACCACAACCCCGAGATCGTCGGCCTGGAGCTGCCGGACCTCGGCCCGGTGGCCGCGACCGTGGAGGCCCAGGACACCGAGGCCGTCTACAGCAAGGAGCCGGTGCGGGTGCCGGTCCGGGTCATCGCCGAGGGCGTCGTGCCCACCGGGGTCGTGTCGCTCCTCGACGGCCACCGGGTGCTCGGCACCGCCACCCTCCAGGACGGTGCTGCCGTGATCTCGCTGCCGAAGAAGGCGCTCAAGCGGGGCACGTACACCTTCACGGTGACGTACGCGGGCGACGAGCAGGTCGAAGCGGGGTCGACGGAGGTGACGGTCCGGGTCACGAACCCCGCGGGGCACTAGCCTGACCGGCGTGACCGACCACGCCTCCGGGATCCACCAGCAGCTCCGCGCGGTCGGGGCGACCGTGGCCACCGCCGAGTCACTGACCGGCGGACGGCTCGCGGCCGCCCTGACCGCGACGCCCGGCGCCTCGGAGACGTACGTCGGTGGCGTGGTCACCTACGCCACCGAGCTCAAGGTCGCGCTGCTGGGCGTGCCGGAGCGGCTGGTCGACGAGCACGGCGTCGTGTCGCCCGAATGCGCCCGCGCGATGGCCGCCGGCGTGCGCACGCTGACCGGGGCGACGTACGGCATCGCGACGACGGGGGTCGCCGGCCCGGCCGAGCAGGAGGGCAAGCCCGCGGGCACCGTGTTCGTCGGGATCGCCGGCCCGGAGCTGGTGGAGGTGGTCGCGCTCGAGCTCAGCGGCCGGCGCGAGCAGGTCCAGGAGCGCACGGTCCGGGAGGCGGTCGAGGCCTTCGAGGGCGTCCTGCGCCGGGAAGAAACATCCCTCGGGTAGCGTTGGGAAGAACGAATCGGAAGGAGACGCGCATGGTGCTGTTCCGCCGCCTGCTGGGCGACGTGCTCCGTGACCTACGGATGCAGCGTGGCCTGACCCTGCGCGAGGTCTCCGCCGAGGCCCGGGTCAGCCTGGGCTACATCTCCGAGATCGAGCGGGGCCAGAAGGAAGCGTCCTCCGAGCTCCTCGCCTCGCTGTGCGCGGCGCTCGACGTCCCGCTCTCGGAGGTGCTGCGCGACGTCTCCGGCGCGGTCGCCCTCGAGGAGGCCGCCGCGAGCCTGTCCCGCATCCCGGTCGCGGCCGCCAACGGCCCGGTCGTCACCTCGGCCGCCTGACGCTCTCCCGCGCCGGCTGGCAGGTCGGGCACCAGTACGCCACGCGCTCGACGCCCGGCTGGCCCAGCTCCGCGCGCTCGATGCGCGTCCCGCAGCGCAGGCACCGCTCCTGGCCGCGGCCGTAGATCCACAGGCTCCGCCCGCGGCGCTTGTCGCCGGTCGTGACGATCTGCGCGTGGTGCCGGTTCTGCTCGAGCATCGTGTGCGCGAGCCGGACCATCCGCAGGGGGTCCTGGACGACCCGCACCGGGTCCCGGGGGTCGTACCCGGTGAGGAAGCACAGCTCGGTGCGGTAGATCGTGCCGATGCCCGCCAGGTTGCGCTGGTCGAGCAGCGCCTCGCCGAGCGGCCGGTCCGGGTCGGCGGTGAGGCGGCGGACCGCCTCCTCGTCGTCCCAGTCGGGGCCGAGCAGGTCGGGCCCGAGGTGGCCGACCACGTCCTCCTCGCGCTCGCGGGGGAGCAGCTCGACGATCCCGAGCTGGAAGCCGACCGCGGTGCGGTCGCCGGCGTCGAGCACGACCCGCACGAGGTGGCCGGGCTTGCCCCAGCGCTCGCCGGGCCGGTACACGCGCCACGCCCCCTCCATCTTCAGGTGGGTGTGGAGCGTCCAGTCCTCGGCCCCGTGGTCGGAGCGGGTACGGATGCGGGTCAGCAGGTGCTTGCCGCGCGAGACCGTCTCGACCACGGTGCCGCCCGCCAGGTCGGCGGTGGCGTGCTGCGGGACCCGGAAGTCGGTGCGGACCAGCGTGCGGCCGTCGAGCGCCTTGCGCAGCCGGTCGGCGGTGCGCCAGACGGCGTCGCCCTCAGGCATCGGTCGACCTCAGCCGGAGTCCCTTCGGTGTCGCGACGAATCCGGCCGCCTGGAGCGCCTCGCGCAGCGGCGTCGACCCCGACCCCAGCAGCTGCTCGCCGTCGGCCTTCTCGACGGTCATCCGGCCGAGCGTGCCCCGCCGCGCGGCCTCGGCCAGCGTGGCCGCCGAGGGGGTCAGCCGGTCGAGGTCGTCGGTCCAGGTGAGCAGGGTGCGGCCGCCGCGCTCGACGTACATCGTGAGGGCACCGTCGACCATCACCACGACCGCGCCGGCCTTGCGGCCCGGCCGATGGCCGCTGGTCTCGGGCCACGGGAGCGCGGCGCCGAAGGGGTTGGCGGGGTCGGTCGCCGCGAGCGCGACCGCCGTCGGCTTGGCCTCGGGCGCCACCTCGGAGAACGTACGCAGCCGGTCCACCGAGCCGGCGGTGCCGAACTGGGCCGCGCCCAGCCCGTCGACGAAGTAGCCGCGCCGGCACCGGCCGGTCTCCTCGAACGCCGCCAGGACCTTGTAGACGGCCGCGAACCCGCCGGCGACCCGCTCGGAGGTGACCGCGCCGCGGGTGACCACGCCGTGCCGGTCGAGCAGCCGCTCGGCCGTCGCGTGCGCCCGGCGCGTCGGGTCCGTGTCGACCTCGGGCAGCAGCGCCCAGCGGCCCGCGGTCTCGGGCGGACCGGTGCGGACCGGGCCGCCGCCGGGACGCCGGCCCAGCCGCGGCGGTGGGCGGCGGCTGCGGTGCGACGGGGAGCCGCTGCGGGTGAGCGCGCGGAGCGGGGCGAGGGTGTCGTTGCTGATCCGGCCCGCCCACACCAGGTCCCAGAGGGCGGCGGACAGCGCGGGGTCGCTCGTCGCGCTCACCTGGTCGGCGAGCTGGCGGAAGAACCACGCGCCGCCCGGTGCGAGCGCGTCGAGCACCGCCTGGTGCAGGTCTCCCAGAGATTCAGGGGAGTGCTCGAAGGGCGCCGGATCGGGGAGCGTGAGCGGCGCCTGGTCGGCGAGGTGGAGCGACACCCAGCCGTCGCTGCCGGGCAGGGACGCGTGCCCGGCCCAGACGACCTCGCCCGAGGCCGTGAGCTCGTCGAGGTACGACGGCTCGTAGTCGCGCACCCGGGAGGCCAGCACCAGCGGCTCGAGAGCACTGGCCGGGACCGCGCAGCCGGCGAGCTGGTCGACCACGGTGAGCACGCCGTCGATGCCGCGGTGCCGGCCGCCGACGTGCTGCCAGGCGGGCAGGAACCGGCCCAGGGTCTCCGACTCGACCGGCTCGATCTCCTGCCGCAGCCGGGCCAGCGAGCGGCGGCGGAGCCGGCGCAGGACCTCGGCGTCGCACCACTCGGTGCCGCTGCCGGAGGGGCGGAACTCGCCGTCGAGCACCCGGCCCTGCGCTCCGAGCCGCTGGAGGGTGTGCCGGACGACCGCGGTGCCCAATCCGAGCCGGGCGGCGACGTCGTCGACGGTGAAGGGGCCGTGCGTCCGGGCGTAGCGGGCGACGAGGTCGCCGAGCGGGTCGTCGACCGGGTCGGTGAAGGCGTCCGGGGTGCCGTGCGGGACCGGGACGCCGAGCCCGTCGCGGAGGCGTCCGATGTCCTCGATCGCGGTCCAGCGCTCCTCGCCGGCCATCCGGACCTCGGCGATCCGCCGCTGGTCGGCGAGCGCCTGCACCCAGGCGCCCACGTCGGCGCCCGCCACGCTGCGCTCGGTGATCTCGGCGGTGCTCAGAGGGCCCAGGAGCCGGAGCAGGTCGGCGACCCCCTCGGCGTCGCGGGCCCGACGGTCCTCGGCGGTGCGCTGGAGCTCCGCCTCGACCTCGGCGAGCACCTCCGGGTCGAGCAGCTCGCGCAGCTCGGCGCGGCCGAGCAGCTCGGCGAGCAGGCCCTGGTCGAGGGAGAGCGCGGCGGCCCGCCGCTCGGCGATGGGGGAGTCGCCCTCGTACATGAACTGGGCGACGTACCCGAACAGCAGGCTGCGCGCGAACGGCGACGGCTGGTGCGTGGCCACGTCGGCGACCTGCACCTCGCGGCGGTCGATGCCGCGCATGAGGGCGACCAGGGCCGGGAGGTCGTAGACGTCCTGGAGGCACTCGCGCACGGCCTCGAGCACGATCGGGAACGACGGGTACTTGGCGGCGACCTCGAGCAGCACGGCCGAGCGCTGCCGCTGCTGCCACAGCGGGGAGCGGCGGCCGGGGTCGCGCCGGGGGAGCAGGAGGGCGCGGGCCGCGCACTCGCGGAACCGGCTCGCGAACAGCGCCGAGCCGCCGACCTCGTCGGTGACGACCGCCTCGATCTCGTCGGGCTCGAAGACGATCACGTCGCCGCCCGGCGGCTCGACGTCGGTGTCGGGGATGCGCACGACGATGCCGTCGTCGGAGGCGACCGCCTGGCCGTCGACGCCGTAGCGCTCGCGCAGCCGGGCGTTGATCGCCAGCGCCCACGGGGCGTGCACGGGGACGCCGTACGGCGAGTGCACCACCAGCCGCCAGTCGCCGAGCTCGTCGCGGAACCGCTCGACGACCAGGGTCTGGTCGCTCGGCAGGAGGTTGGTGGCCTCGAGCTGCTCGTGGAGGTAGGTGACGAGGTTGCCGGCGGCGTAGTCGTCGAGGCCGTCGGCGCGGGCGCGCGCCTCGGCCTGCGGCCGGGGCAGGGCGCCGAGCTCGCGGGTGAAGGCGCCGATCGCGGCGCCGAGCTCGGCGGGCCGGCCGAGGGCGTCGCCCTTCCAGAACGGCAGCCGGCCCGGGACGCCGGGCGCGGGGGTCACGAGGACGCGGTCGTGGGTGATGTCCTCGATCCGCCAGCTGGTCGCGCCCAGGGCGAAGACGTCGCCGACCCGCGACTCGTAGACCATCTCCTCGTCGAGCTCGCCGACTCGGCGGCCGGGGCCCTCGCCGCCGACGAGGAAGACGCCGAAGAGCCCGCGGTCGGGGATGGTGCCGCCGCTGGTGACCGCGAGGCGCTGCGAACCCGGGCGGCCGGTGAGGGTGCCGGTGACGCGGTCCCAGACGATCCGCGGCCGGAGCTCGGCGAACTCGTCGGACGGGTAGCGGCCGCTGAGGAGGTCGAGCGTGGCGTCGTACGCGCTGCGGGGGAGGTTCGTGAACGGCGCGCTGCGCTTGACGAGCTCGTAGAGGTCGTCGGCGGACCAGGCGTCGAGGGCGGTGGCGGCGACGACCTGCTGGGCGAGCACGTCGAGCGGGTTGGCCGGCACGCGCATCGACTCGATGGCGCCGGTGCGCATCCGGCCGACGGCGACCGCCGTCTGGGCCAGGTCGCCGCGGTGCTTGGGGAACAGCACGCCGCGGGAGACCTCGCCCACCTGGTGGCCGGCACGGCCCACGCGCTGGAGGGCGCTGGCGACGCTCGGCGGGCTCTCGATCTGGACCACCAGGTCGACCGCCCCCATGTCGATGCCGAGCTCGAGGCTGCTGGTGGCGACGACGCAGGGGAGCCGCCCGCGCTTGAGGTCGTCCTCGATCAGCGCCCGCTGCTCCTTGGACACCGAGCCGTGGTGGGCCTTCGCGATCAGCGACTCGGCGCCGCTGCTCTGACCGGACTGGGCCATCAGCTGCGCCGGGCTCTGCCCGGGCAGGAGCTGCTCGCCGGTGGCCCGCTCGAAGGCGATCTCGTTGAACCGGGCGGTCAGTCGCTCCGCGAGGCGGCGGGAGTTGGCGAACACGATCGTCGACTTGTGTTGCTCGATCAGGTCGACGACCCGCTCCTCGACGTGGGGCCAGAGGCTCTGCGAGCGCTCGGGGTCGTCGCCGTCCTCGTCGTACTGCTCCGGAGCGGTCATGTCCTCGACCGGCACGACGACCTTGAGGTCCCACTCCTTCTCGCTGGGCGGCGCCACGATCTCGACCGGCGCCGAGCCGCCGAGGAAGCGGGCGACCTCCTCGAGCGGGCGCACCGTCGCGGAGAGGCCGATACGCTGGGCGGAGCGGTCGAGCAGCCCGTCGAGCCGCTCGAGGCTGACCGCGAGGTGGGCGCCGCGCTTGGTGCCGGCGACCGCGTGCACCTCGTCGACGATCACGGTCTCGACGCCCCGCAGCGACTCGCGCGCCTGGCTGGTCAGCATGAGGAAGAGCGACTCGGGCGTGGTGATGAGGATGTCCGGCGGGGCGCTGGTCAGCTTGCGCCGGTCGGCCGCCGGGGTGTCGCCGGAGCGGACCCCGACGCTCACCTCGGGCACGCTGGCGCCGAGCCGCTCGGCGGTGTGGCGGATGCCGGTCAGGGGCGCCCGGAGGTTGCGCTCGACGTCGACGCCCAGGGCCTTGAGCGGGGAGATGTAGAGGACCCGGCAGCGCTGCTGCTTGTCCTCCGGGCGCGGCTGGCTCATCAGCCGGTCGATGCTCCACAGGAACGCGCTCAGCGTCTTGCCCGAGCCGGTGGGCGCCACGACCAGCGCGTGCCGCCCGGCGCCGATCGCCTCCCACGCGCCCAGCTGGGCCGGCGTGGGCTCGGCGAACGCCGCACCGAACCAGGTGCGGGTGGGTTCGCTGAAACGGTCGAGCGCGGTCACCGACCCAGTCTGGCTCATGGCACCGACAGTGCCCGTTGGGACGGGAGTTGTGTCCTTGGACGGCGATGGCGGCCGTGGCCGTGGCCGTCAGCCGAGCACGGCGTCGAGCTCGACCTCGACCTTCCACCGCGGGTCGAGCAGCGCGGCGACGACCACCATCGTGCTCGCCGGGCCCACGCCGCCGAACACCTCGCCGTGCACGGCGCCGACCGCCTCGCCGTCGGCCGCGTCCACGACGTACTGCCGGGTGCGGATGACGTCGGCGACCGTCCCGCCGAGCTCCTCGAGCGCGGTGACGGCGATCTCCCAGCAGCGGCGCGCCTGCACGGCCGGGTCGGGGTCGACGTCGCCGTCCGGCCACACCGGTGCGGTGCCGCTGACGGCGATGGTGCTGCCGACGCGGACGGCGCGGCTGAAGCCGATCGCCGCCTCGAACGGCGATCCGCTGCGGGCGTGCTGGCGGGTGGTGTCGGCCATGGCGGGCAGCGTAGGGCATGTGGTCCGGTCCTGCGGTTTGGTCACCAACCGCAGAACGGGAGCGCTCCCAGCTGCGGTTGGTGACCAAACGGCGACCTCTGCGGCGGTCCGCGGGACAGGTTGTGGCGGGCGGCGCGGCGCGGGAAGCGGCTCGACGCGGGGTGTTCGCTCAGCGGACGCGACCGGCAGGGCCGTGGTGCCCGACTCCCGCGGTTTGGTCACCAACCGCAGGTCCCGGGGGCCGATGTCTGCGGTTTGGTCACCAACCGCGACACCGGACCCCGCCCGATAACCGGAGGCGGCTGTCGGCGGGGCGTCCTAGGGTTCTGTCACGTGACCGCCGCCGACCCCACGACCGACTCCATGATCTTCGCCGCCGGCCTGCGCAAGGCGTTCGGGAGCTTCGAGGCGGTGCGCGGGATCGACGTCGACGTACGCCGCGGCGAGGCGTTCGGCTTCCTCGGCCCGAACGGCGCCGGCAAGTCGAGCACGATGCGGATGGTGGCGGCGGTGTCGCCGGTGAGCGGCGGCACGCTGCGCATCCTCGGTCTCGACCCGGCGACCGACGGGCCGGAGATCCGGAGCCGGATCGGGGTGTGCCCGCAGGAGGACACCCTCGACCTGGAGATCTCCGTACGCGACAACCTCTACGTCTACGGCCGCTACTTCGGCCTTCCGCGCAAGGTGGTGCGCGAGCGCGTCGACGAGCTGCTGGAGTTCGTGCAGTTGAGCGAGAAGGCCAACGCGATGGTCGAGGACCTCTCGGGCGGCATGAAGCGCCGGCTCACGATCGCGCGCAGCCTGATCAACCGGCCCGAGGTGCTGCTGCTCGACGAGCCGACCACCGGCCTGGACCCGCAGGCGCGGCACGTCGTGTGGGACCGGCTGTTCCGGCTCAAGCAGCAGGGCGTGACGCTGGTGCTCACCACCCACTACATGGACGAGGCCGAGCAGCTCGCCGACCGCCTGGTCGTCATGGACAAGGGCGTGATCGTCGCCGAGGGGTCGCCGCTGGCGCTCATCGCCGAGCACTCCACCCGGGAGGTGGCCGAGCTGCGGTTCGGCGTCGCCAGCGAGGGCAACAGCCACGAGGCGCTGGCGAGCAAGGTGGAGGACCTCGCCGACCGGGTCGAGGTGCTGCCCGACCGGCTGCTGCTCTACACCACGGACGGCGAGGAGACGGTCGCCCGGGTCCACGAGCGCGGGCTCCGGCCGGCCGCGACGCTGGTCCGCCGCTCCACGCTCGAGGACGTCTTCCTCCGCCTCACCGGCCGGACGCTGGTCGACTGATGAGCGACGCCGGCCAGCAGGGCACCGCGCCCACCAGCGTCCTCGCCGGCGCCGGGCGCCTGGTCGACTACTGGGCGACCGTCTACCGCCGTAGATGGAAGGGCTCGGCGGTCTCCTCGTTCGTCCTCCCGCTGTTCTACGTCCTCGCGATGGGCGTGCTGCTCGGCGACTACGTCGCGAACGACCCGGCGCAGCTCGAGGGCGCGTCGTCGTACCTCGTCTTCATCGCGCCGGGCCTGCTCGCCGCGCAGGCCATGCAGACGGCGTTCGGCGAGACGACCTACCCCGTCATGGGCATGGTCAAGTGGCACAAGACCTACTTCGGGATGACGGCCTCGCCGCTGAGCGTCCGCGAGGTGATCCTCGGTCACCTCGGGTTCGTGCTCTTCCGCGTCGGCCTCAACTCCGCGGTGTTCACGATCGTGATGGCGCCGTTCGGCGTGTTCTCGACGGTGTCCGGCGCCGTGCTCGCCTTCCTCGTCCAGCTCCTCGTCGGGCTGGCCTTCGCCACCCCGATCTACGCGTTCTCGGCGGGGCTGAAGGACGAGAGCCCGTTCGCGATCGTCTACCGGCTGGGGATGATCCCGCTGTTCCTGTTTTCCGGAGCGTTCTTCCCGATCGAGCACCTCGACCCGTGGATGGAGGCGCTCGCCCAGGCGACCCCACTGTGGCACGGCGTCGATCTCACCCGGATGCTCACGCTCGGCACCGTCGACGCCGGCGCCGCGCTCGTGCACGTCGCCTACCTGGCGGTGCTCGCCGCCCTCGGCTGGTTCTGGGCCATCGCCCGCCTCACGAAGCGGATGTCGCTCTGATGGCCGCCGTCACCACGACCGTCCTGCGTGCCCGGCCCCTGTCGGCGGGCGAGGCCACGGGCCTGCTGATCTACCGGAACTACCTGAGCTACCGGCGCGCCTGGTACATCTTCCTCACCGGGTTCCTCGAGCCGGTCTTCTACCTGTTCTCGATCGGCATCGGCGTCGGCCAACTGGTCACCGGCTTCCAGTTCAACGGCCAGGACATCCCGTACGCCGAGTTCGTGGCCCCCGGCATGCTGGCCGCCTCCGCGATGAACGGCTCGCTGCTCGACTCGACGTTCAACTTCTTCTTCAAGCTCAAGTACACCAAGCTGTTCGACCAGATGCTGGCCACGCCGCTGACCACGATGGACGTCGCCCGCGGCGAGCTCAGCTGGTCGCTGCTGCGCGGCGGCATCTACTCCGCCGGCTTCCTCGCGGTGATGGTCGCGATGGGGCTGGCGTCGTCGTGGTGGGCGCTGCTCGCCGTCCCGGCCGCGCTGCTCATCGGCCTGGCCTTCGGCGGCATCTGCATGGCGCTGACGACGTTCATGCGCAGCTGGCAGGACTTCGAGTGGGTGAACCTCGCGGTGATCCCGATGTTCCTGTTCTCCGCCACGTTCTTCCCGGTCGAGGCCTACCCGACCGCCGTGCAGTGGGTCGTCGAGGCCACGCCGCTCTACCGCGGCGTCGTGCTCTGCCGCGAGCTGACCACCGGCGCCGTCTCGTGGGCCTCGCTCGTCTCCGTGGTCTACCTCGTCGCGATGGGCGTGGTCGGCCTGATGGTCGTCGGCCGCCGGCTCGACCGGCTGCTGCTGAAGTGACCGGAGTTGGCGCCATCTTCCCGCCCCCTGGCGGGATCTCGGGGGCGGCCCGTTGGTCGTGACTGCGAGGATCGGTCCATGGGTGGGACGGTCGTGGCGGACACGAAGGACTGGACGTGGGTGCTCGACGCGCCGTGCCCCGAGTGCGGCTTCGAGGCGGCCGCGGTGACCGTCGACCGGATCCCCGTCGTCATCCGTGACAACGCGACCACGTGGGAGGCGGTGCTGACCCTCCCCGACGCCGCGAGCCGTCCGGCCCCGGGCACCTGGTCGCCGCTGGAGTACGCCTGCCACGTCCGCGACGTGCACCGCATCTTCGACCTCCGCGTGGGCCTGATGCTCGAGGAGGACGAGCCGCTCTTCCCCAACTGGGACCAGGACGCGACGGCCGTCGAGGAGCGGTACGGCGAGCAGGACCCCGCCACCGTCGCGACCGAGCTGCTGGAGGCCGCCGAGCGGGTCGCCGAGCGCTACGAGTCGGTGCCGCCGGGGGACTGGAGCCGGCGGGGCCTCCGCAGCAACGGCAGCGAGTTCACGGTCGAGAGCATCGGGCGGTACCACCTCCACGACCTCGTCCACCACGCCTGGGACGTCCGGGCCGCGGTCGCCCGCGCGACGGTCGCGGCCTACGACGCCTCCGCGGCGGCGTACCGCGACGGCCGGGGCGTGACGGAGGTCGTCGACGCCGCGATCCTCGCCTTCGCCGAGGCCGTCGGCCGCGGGGGACGGGTGCTCGAGATCGGCAGCGGCGGCGGGCACGACGCCCGAGCGCTCGAGGATGCGGGGCTCAGCGTGCGCCGCACCGACGTGTCCGCGGCCTTCGTCGAGCTGCTGCGCGGCGACGGTCATGCCGCCGACGTGGTCGACCCGCTCACCGACGACCTCGACGACCCCGAGCGTCCGGGCACGCCGTACGACGGGGGCTGGGCCAACGCCTGCCTGCTCCACGTCGACCGGACCGACCTGCCCACCGTGCTGCGCCGCCTGGCCGGTGTCGTCGTGGTGGGCGGGCCGCTGCGGCTCAGCCTGAAGGAGGGCGACGGCGACGCGTGGTCCACGCACGGGCACGTGACGGGCCGGCGCCGGTTCACGTACTGGCGCGCCGAGCCGCTGCGCGAGGTCCTCGAGGACGCGGGCTGGTACGTCGAGGAGATCGACCGCTTCGTCGGCGCCCAGACCGGACAGCCGTGGCTGGAGGTCAGGGCGCGCCGGGCATGATGCACCCGTGAGACATACCGAGTTCTGGGCCCGGATGGACGACGCGCTCGGGAAGTCCTACGCGCGCTCCTGGGCCGACCTCTACGTCATGGGCGACCTCGGCGGGCGCACCGCCAACGAGGCGCTCGCCGCCGGCGTGTCCCCGAAGGAGGTGTGGGCCGCGGTATGGCGCGTCCTGGAGCTGCCGCAGAACAAGCGCTGAGCGTTCCCGAGCGCCTCGCGGCGGTCCAGCGCCGCACCGTCCGCACGCTCGTCGTCGCCCAGGCGGTCGGCGCGGTCGGCATCACGATCGGCATCGCCACCGCGTCGCTGCTCGCGCGCGACCTCTCCGGGTCGGAGAGCCTGGCCGGGCTCGCGCAGACCTTCCAGGTCCTCGGAGCGGCGGTGGCGGCCTACCTGCTCGCGCGGACGATGTCGCGGCGCGGCCGCCGCACCGGCCTCGCGACCGGCTACCTCATCGGGGCCGGGGGCGCGGTGCTCGCGGTCGTCGCCGGCGTCCTCGGCTCGATGGCGCTGCTGCTCGTCGGCGCCGTGCTGCTCGGCGCGACCACGGCGGCCAACAGCGGCGCCCGGTACGCCGCCACCGACCTCGCCGCGGACGAGCACAAGGGCCGCGCGCTCTCGACGGTGGTGTGGGCGACGACGATCGGCGCGGTCGCCGGGCCCAACCTCACCGGCCCGTCCGCGGCCTTCGCCGACGCGCTCGGCATCCCCGAGCTGACCGGGCCGTTCGCCCTGGGCAGCATCGGCATGGTCGCGGCGGCGCTGGTGATCTGGCTGCTGCTCCGGCCCGACCCGCTGCTGCTCGCGCGCGAGGCCGCCGGCGTACCCCTGACGGAGCCGCCGGGCACCGCCTGGAACCGCGCGATCACGGCGGCCCGCGAGCGGCCGGTGCTCGCGTTCGCCGTGCTGGGGATGGCCTGCTCGCACGCGGCGATGGTGGCCGTGATGGTGATGACCCCGCTGCACATGGAGCACGGCCATGCCGAGCTCCGGGTGATCGGGCTGGTGATCAGCCTGCACGTGCTCGGCATGTTCGCGTTCTCGCCGCTGGTCGGCATCCTCGCCGACCGCACCAGCCGGCCGGTCGTGCTCGTCGAGGGCGCGGTCCTGCTCCTGGCCGCGCTCGTGCTCTGCGCGGTCGCACCGGAGGGCAGCAGCTGGCAGATCTTCGCCGGCCTGTTCCTGCTCGGCCTGGGCTGGTCCTTCGCCACCGTCTCCGCCTCGACGCTGATCGCCCAGCACGCGCCGCTCGAGGCCCGCACCGACGTCCAGGGCTCCGCGGACCTGGTCATGGGCATCACCGCGGCCGGTGCCGGTGGGCTGGCCGGCGTCGTCGTCGGCGCGTGGGGCTACCCCGAGCTGGCCGTCTGCGCGATCGGGCTCGTCGTCCTGGTCGCCGTCGGCGGGCTCGGTGCGCGGGCGACCTCACTGACAGGCTGGGCGCCATGAGCACCGCTGACGTCGCCGTGATCGGCGGCACCGGCTTCTACTCGTTCCTCACCGACCACGACGAGCACGCCGTCGACACGCCGTACGGCGCCCCCTCGGCGCGCATCGCCGTCGGCACCGTCGCCGGGCGGCGGGTGGCCTTCCTGCCGCGGCACGGCCCGCACCACGAGTTCCCGCCGCACGCGATCCCGTACCGCGCGAACCTGTGGGCGCTCCGCGCCCTCGGCGTCCGGCAGGTGCTCGCACCGTGCGCGGTCGGGGGCCTGTCCGACGCGGTCGCGCCGGGCGACGTCGTCGTGCCCGACCAGCTCGTCGACCGCACCTTCCGGCGGATCCCGTCCTACGTCGAGACCGGGGCGGTGCACCTGCCGTTCGCGGACCCCTACTGCGCCGGCGTCTCGGCCGCCGTCCTGGCCGCCGACGGGGACGTCAAACCCGGTGGCGCGATGGTGGTGGTCGAGGGCCCGCGGTTCTCCACGCGGGCGGAGTCGCAGCAGCACGCGGCGGCGGGCGGCACCCTCATCAACATGACCGGGGCGCCCGAGGCGGCGCTCGCCCGCGAGCTGCGCATGTGCTACGCCGCGATCGCGTTGGTGACCGACATGGACGCGGGTGCGGAGTCGGGTGGGGGAGTCGGCCAGGAGGAGGTGTTCGCGTTGTTCCGGGCGAACCTCGAGCGGCTCACCGGCCTGCTGACGGCCACGGTGGCGGGGCTGCCCGACCCGGCCGGCTGCTCGTGCTCGACGTGGGCCGACGGCATCGAGCTGACCTACGACACGCCCTGACGCCTCCCGAACATCTGTTCGACCGTGGGCTAGTTTCTCTCCACAGGCATGACGTGGAGCGAGGTTGTCCACAGCAGTCGACGGCGCTGATCAGGCACTGTCGGTGGCTCGCTCTAGCGTCGTCGACGTGCCTGGAACCCGACGACAGACAAGGAAGACCAACACCATGGCTGGTGACCGAGAGAAGGCGCTCGACGCCGCGCTCCTGAACATCGAGAAGCAGTTCGGCAAGGGCTCCGTGATGCGCCTCGGCGACGAGACCCGGGCCCCCCTGGAAGTGATCCCCACCGGATCGATCGCGCTCGACGTCGCGCTGGGCCTCGGTGGCCTGCCGCGCGGTCGCGTGGTCGAGATCTACGGTCCCGAGTCGTCGGGCAAGACGACCGTCGCCCTGCACGCCGTGGCCAGCG
This sequence comes from Nocardioides pyridinolyticus, assembly GCF_054653575.1. Classification (NCBI taxonomy): domain Bacteria; kingdom Bacillati; phylum Actinomycetota; class Actinomycetes; order Propionibacteriales; family Nocardioidaceae; genus Nocardioides; species Nocardioides pyridinolyticus. Next base: position 67,326 of record NZ_BAAIFY010000019.1, read on the forward strand.
CCCAGCGCCAGGGCGGCATCGTCGCCTTCATCGACGCCGAGCACGCGCTCGACCCCGAGTACGCCAAGGCGCTCGGCGTCGACACCGACGCCCTCCTCGTCTCCCAGCCCGACTCGGGCGAGCAGGCGCTGGAGATCGCGGACATGCTGATCCGCTCCGGCGCCCTCGACCTGATCGTCATCGACTCCGTCGCCGCGCTCGTGCCGCGCGCCGAGATCGAGGGCGAGATGGGCGACAGCCACGTCGGCCTCCAGGCCCGCCTGATGAGCCAGGCACTGCGCAAGATGACCGGTGCCCTCAACAACTCCAAGACGACCGCGATCTTCATCAACCAGCTGCGCGAGAAGATCGGCGTCATGTTCGGCTCGCCGGAGACCACGACCGGTGGTCGCGCGCTGAAGTTCTACTCCTCGGTGCGCCTCGACGTGCGCCGCATCGAGACGCTCAAGGACGGCACCGACATGGTCGGCAACCGCACCCGCGTCAAGGTCGTCAAGAACAAGGTCGCGCCGCCGTTCAAGCAGGCGGAGTTCGACATCATGTACGGCAAGGGCATCAGCCGCGAGGGTGGCCTGATCGACGTCGGCGTCGAGGCGGGCCTCGTCCGCAAGGCCGGCGCCTGGTACACCTACGAGGGCGACCAACTCGGCCAGGGCAAGGAGAACTCGCGCAACTTCCTGCGCGACAACCCCGACCTCGCCAACGAGCTGGAGAAGAGGATCCTCGAGAAGCTCGGCGTCGGCCCGACGGTCGACAACGAGGTCGCGCCCGCCGAGCCGGTCGGCGTCGGCGACTTCTGAGCATGAGCCTCGGTGAGAACCGTCCCCCGCCGGAGTGGCTGGGGGACGTCTCGGCCGGCGTCGACGCCTGGACCCGGCGCACCGGCGCCGAGCCGGCGGTCGAGGAGGGCGCCCCGGCGCCCGTCTCGAAGCCCCGGGGCCGGCGCCGGACACCGCCGCCCGAGGACGCCGCCGCCCAGGTGCCCGAGGCCGACCCGGAGGCGGTGGCCCGCAAGATCCTGCTCGACCAGCTCACCGGGCAGGCCCGCAGCCGCAAGGAGCTGGCCGACAAGCTCACCGCACGGAACGTCCCGTCCGACGTCGCCACCCGCCTCCTCGACCGGTTCGAGGAGGTCGGGCTGGTCGACGACGAGGCCTTCGCCCGGTCCTGGATCGCCTCGCGCCAGCCGGGCAAGGGCCTGGCCCGACGGGCGCTGGCCCAGGAGCTGCGTCGCAAGGGCGTCCAGGACGAGGTCGCCCGGGAGGCGCTCGACGAGATCGACCCGGCCGACGAGGAGGACGCGGCCCGCGCGCTGGTGCGCAAGAAGCTGCGCTCGCTGAGCCGGGTCGACGACGTCACCGCCACCCGCCGGCTGGTGGGCATGCTGGCCCGCAAGGGCTACGGGTCCGGGATGGCGTTCGCGGTGGTCAAGGACGAGCTGGCGGCGTCGGGCCGTCGAGGTCTGGACGACTGACCGGTCCGACGGGCGAGAATGTCCCGTGGCCGGCGAGCGCGAGATCCTGACCTACGAGCTGTTCGGAACGTCCGTGCGCGAGCTCGCCGAGCAGGTGGTGGACAGCGGGTACGAGCCGGACCTGGTCCTCTCGATCGCCCGCGGCGGCCTCGGGCTCGGGATGGGCCTCGGCTACGCGCTCGACGTGAAGAACCTGTCCGCAGTGAACGTGGAGTTCTACACCGGCGTCGACGAGCGGCTCGACGTGCCGATCATGCTGCCGCCGACGCCGGCCGCGGTCGACCTGGCCGGGCTGAAGGTGTTGATCACCGACGACGTCGCCGACACCGGCCGGACGCTGGAGATCGTCCGGGACTTCTGTGCCGACCACGTCGCGGAGGCGCGGACCGCGGTCATCTACGAGAAGCCGTGGACCGTGGTGCGGCCGGAGTACGTCTGGCGGCGTACCGAGCGCTGGATCGACTTCCCCTGGTCCGCCGAACCGCCGCTGGTCAGCCGGTCCCGCACATGAGCCAGCTCCACCTGGTGGTCCACGACCGGGGCCGGGGCCTCGCCGGGGTCGTGCATGACCGGGAGTCCTGGGCGGCGGCCGCCCGGCGCACGGTCGCGAGCCTGCACGTCGACCCGGTCCCGGTGGACCTGTCGGGGGAGCCGAAGCAGTTCCTGGTCGACCATGACAACCGGGTGAGCGTGCGGGCGATGACCCGCGGTGACCTGCCCGACGTCACCCGCTGGCGCCAGACCGACCACCTGCACCGGTGGTGGGCGTCGGACGGCGAGCCGACGACCGACCGGGTGGCCGAGCAGTACGGCGCCAGCATCGACGGGATGACGCCGACCCGGATGTGGATCGCGGAGGTCAACGGACGCTCGGTCGGGTTCCTCCAGGACTACCGGATCGGCGACTACCCGGAGTACGCCGTGCTCGGCCCCGACCCGGACGCGATCGGGGTCGACTACGCGCTGGCCGAGGAGTGGAGCGGGCGCGGCTTCGGCGTGCGCGTGCTGTGGGCGTGGATGGCCCGGGCGCAGCGCCGGTTCCCGACCGCGACCACGTTCTTCTCCGCCCCCGACCACCGCAACGCCGCGTCGCTGCGGATGCTGGCGAAGGCCGGGTTCGAGCAAGGCCTGTGGTTCGACGAGCCGCAGGAGGACGGCAGCGTGCAGACGGTCATCGGTTGCACGCTCGACGTCCGGCGGGTGCTGGGATGATGTGCCGATGACGGCGCACCCGCTCCGCGTCCCGCCGGGCCCCGTCGACCTCGCGGCGATCCCGACCGACGCCACGCCCGGCTTCGAGGGCGGGAAGGCGGTGGGCAAGCTCGCGCTGCTCGGCATGGGCGACGAGCTCGCCGACCTCCAGGAACGGCTGTTCGCCGAGGGCGTCGCCACCGGGTCGCGGCGCCGCCTGCTGCTGGTGCTCCAGGGCATGGACACCTCCGGCAAGGGCGGGACGCTCAAGCACACCGTCGGCCTGGTCGACCCGCAGGGCGTGCGCATCACGTCGTTCAAGAAGCCGACCGCGGAGGAGCTCGAGCACGACTTCCTGTGGCGGGTCCGCCGGGCGGTCCCGGCGCCCGGCTACCTCGGCGTGTTCGACCGCTCGCACTACGAGGACGTGCTCGTCGGTCGCGTCGACGGGCTGGCCCCGCCCGACGAGATCGAGCGGCGGTACGACGAGATCAACGCGTTCGAGCGCGAGCTGGTCGACGACGGGACCCTCGTGCTCAAGTGCATGCTGCACATCTCGAAGGAGACCCAGCGGGAGCGGCTGCTCGCGCGGCTGGACAACCCCGCCAAGCACTGGAAGTACAACCCCTCGGACCTGACCTCCCGCGCGCGGTGGGACGACTACCAGGCGGCCTACGCCACGATGCTCGAGCGCACGAACACCGAGCAGGCGCCGTGGCACGTGGTGCCGAGCGACCGGAAGTGGTTCCGCAACCTGGCCGTGGGACAGCTGCTCCTCGAGGCGCTGCGCGGGCTGGGGCTGCAGTGGCCGGTCGCCGACTTCGACGTGGCAGCAGAACGGGCCAGGCTGCTCGGGGAGACCCCGGGCGCCTGACCCGTCCAGGAGGAGCTGTCAGTACTTGGTCGTGTAGTACGTCGGGCTGTTGGTGGTCGCGAACGCCTTGCTCGAGGCGATCTGGATCCTCCAGAAGTACTTGCCGCGGCGCGGGGCCGGGAGGTACACGGCGAACCGGCTCTTCTTGTTCGTGCGGACCGTCTTGAACTTCTTCCACTTCTTGCCCTGCTTCTTCAGCACCAGGACCTTGCCCTTGAACTTCGGGCTGACCTGGCCCTTGAGCCCGGCGCGCTTGCCGCTGACGCTGGAGAGGTCGAGCTTGCGCTGGATCTTGCCGCTGAGCGCGGCGCTCGTCGGGGCGTAGTCGCCACTGCCGCTGTAGAGGACCCGGTAGGTCGCGTTGCCGACGGCCTTGGTGGAGTCGTAGAGGTACGCCGAGGACGAGGTCGCGATGGTCTTCCAGTCACCACCCGGCACCAGGCGCTGGACGGTGAGGGAGCCGTTGTACACCTGCGTGCCGCCGTCGGTGACGACCTCGATCGAGAGCGACAGGGTGTCGCCGTAGCGCGGGACGCCCGGCTGGGAGCGGTAGGAGCTCGGGTAGATCCAGCTCTTGCCGTCGGTGCCGCTGACGATCTTGGTGGCGGTGGCGGCCGACGCGGGAACGGCGGTGGTGAGCAGGGCGGCGGGCGCCGCGAGCGAGGTGACGACCGCGGCGGCGAGGATGCGACGAAGGCGCATGACAGGTCCTGTCTTGTTGGTCCGAGTGGGGTGGGCCCCGAGCGCCCACCGCCGACTACCCGACGCTCCGGGTCGGCAAACCGGATCGTTAGGGTGAAGCCGTGATCCCGACCGTGGCCGTGACCCGCTACGTCACGCCGCTGCGTGAGGGCGGCAGCCTGCCCGGCATCGTCGAGGGCGACGACCTCGGCACCTACGTCTGCAAGTTCCGCGGCGCCGGCCAGGGCGTGCAGGTGCTGGTCGCCGAGGTGGTCGTCGGCGAGCTCGCGCGCCGGATCGGGCTCCGCACCCCCGCGCTGGTGGCGCTCGACCTGGACCCGGAGATCGCCCGCTACGAGGCCGACGAGGAGGTCCAGGACCTGCTCAACGCCAGCCCCGGCCTCAACCTGGGCGTCGACTTCCTGCCGGGCGCGTTTGGCTTCGACGGCGAGCTGCCCACAGGCGACGGCGTCGCGGCGAAGGTGCTGTGGCTGGACGCGTTCACCGCGAACGTCGACCGCTCGTGGCGCAACCCGAACCTGCTGTTCTGGCACGGCGACCTGTGGGTGATCGACCACGGCGCCGCGCTCTACTTCCATCACGCCTGGGGCGGGGGCGTCACGGATCCGGACCGGTTCGCGCGCCAGCCCTGGAGCGTCGAGGACCACGTCTTCGCCGGGAAGGCCGGCCAGCTGCCGGCCGCGGACGCGGAGATCGCGGCGACCCTCTCCGAGGACGTCTTCGCCGAGATCCTGGCGCAGGTGCCGGACGCCTGGCTCGAGCCCGTGACCGGTGCGGAGACCCCGGAGGCCGTCCGGGCCGCCTACGTGCGCTTCCTGACCGCCCGCCTCGCGACGCGGCAGTGGCTGCCGGAGGTGGCCGCCCGATGACCAGGCTCGCCTACCAGTACGTCGTCCTGCGGTGCGTGCCGCGCGTGGACCGCGAGGAGTTCGTGAACGTCGGCGTGGTGCTCTACTGCCAGGCCACCGACTTCCTCGGCGTCGCCTGGCACGTCGACCGCGACCGGCTGCGTGCCTTCGACCCGCGGCTCGACCTCGACCAGGTCTGCGAGGCGCTGACCTTCGTCGAGGGTGTCTGCGCCGGCGACGAGCGCGGGGGAGCCGCGTCGCAGAAGCCGATCGGCCAGCGCTTCGGGTTCCTGAAGGCTCCGCGCAGCACGGTCCTCCAGCCCGGCCCCGTGCACGGCGGCGTCACGGCCGACCCCGAGCGGCAGCTCGAGCACCTGATGGAGAAGCTCGTCTCCTAGACGGTCCTCAGGTGCCGACCTGTCATGAATGGTCCCCAGGAGGCCGCTGACCTGTCACTTCTGGCCCATCCCAAGCAGCCAGAAGTGACAGGTCAGCGGGCTGGCAGTGACCAGAGGTGACAGGTCGGCGAGCCCGAACGCTCAGACGGGGACGAGCTCGACGGCGCCGACGGCGTACCGCGCCAGGATCGCGCGGGCCAGCTCGGGGTGCGCCCCCAGCGGGTCCGACACGGCGATCGCGCCGGCCTCGATCGCCAGCTCCGCCGCACGGTCCGGCAGGAAGCCGGGGGCGAGGAACAGCGACGCGACCGCGATGTGGCGGCGGCCCTCGGCGCGGAACGCCCGCACCGCCTCGCCGGTGGCCGGGGGGGAGGAGGAGGCGAACGCCGCCGTGACGGGCAGCTTGTGCTTGGCGCCCCACACGCGGGCGAGCCGGGCGACTGCCTGGTTGGCGAGCGGGTCGCTGGAGCCGGCCGCGGCCAGCACCAGCGCGTCGAGCTCGCGGATCCGCGCGGCGCGCAGGGCCTCGCGCATCCGGACGTCGAGCACCTCGAGGAACTGCGCCTCCAGGCCGAGGATGTTCGTGGCCCGGATCCGCAGGCCCTCGTGCCGGGCCTGGGCCTCGGCGACGGCGCTGGGGACGTCGACCTTCGCGTGGTAGGCGTCGGTCAGGAGCAGCGGTACGACGACGATCTCGTCGTACCCGGCCTTGACCAGCCGGTCCACGACCGTCGTGAACGACGGCTTGGACAGCTCGAGGAAGGCCTGCTCGATGCGCAGGTCGGGGCGCATCGCCCGGACCTCGTCGACGAGGGCCTTGATCGTCGCGGCGGACCGGGGGTCACGGGATCCGTGGGCCAGGGCCACCAGGGCAGGAGCAGTCATCGCACTGCCTCCTTTGGGGTGCGTGTTCCTTCGTGGGGTGCGAGGCCGGCCACGCTGCCGGTCTGCTGGGAGTGCGAGATCATGAGTGGATCCCGCACTCGGTCTTGTTGGTGCCGGCCCAGCGCCCGCTGCGCGGGTCCTCGCCGGGGGCGACGCGACGCGTGCACGGCCAGCAGCCGATCGAGGGGTAGCCGTCGTAGACCAGCGGGTTCACGAGGATCCCGTTGTCCGCGATGTACCTCTCGACCTGCTCGTCGGTCCACCGCGCGAGCGGGGAGACCTTGACCTTGCCCTTCTTGGCGTCCCAGCCGATCACCGGCGCGATCACCCGGTTGTGGGTCTCCGCGCGGCGCAGCCCGGTCGCCCAGGCGTCGTACTGCTCCAGCGACTCGGCCAGCGGGGTGACCTTGCGCAGCTTGCAGCACAGGTCCGGGTCGGTCTTGTAGAGGTCCTTGCCGTACGTCGCGTCCTGCTCGGCCACGGACTGCACGGGCGTGATCGTGAGCATGTTGACCGGCATGGTCGCCTCGACGGCGTCCCGGGTGCCGATGGTCTCGACGAAGTGGTAGCCGGTGTCGAGGAAGACCACGTCGATGCCCGGCGCGACCTTCGACGCGACGTCCGCGAGCACGGCGTCACCCATCGAGGAGGTCACGCAGAAGCGCTCGCCGAAGGTCGCGACGGCCCACTCGATGATGTGCTCGGCGGGCGCGAGCTCGAGCTCGGCGCCCCAGTGGGACACCAGCTCGCGCAGCTCCTCCGGCGAGCGGCCGGCGGTCTCGGTGCCGCGGAAGGCGCGCGCCGAGCGGGTGGTCGCGGCGGTCACGAGGGCGCACCTCCCGGTCGTAGGAGTCCGATGAGCTTGAGGGAGAAGGCGCGCATGCACGCCCTGCACTCCCAGGCGCCGTGCGCACCCTCGTGAGGACGCAGGTCCTCCTCCCCGCAGTAGGGGCAGTGGAAGGGCACGGCGCGTTCGCTCATGCGGAGACCCCCTCCAGGGTCTTCTCGCCGCGGACCAGGTCCTCGTCGGCCCGCAGCACCCAGGTGGTGAACGACTCGCCGTCCTCGCGGTCGACCAGGTAGTTCGTGACCAGCGAGGTGACGTAGTCGTCGAGGCCGGCGCTGGTGACCTTGTGGGCGCGCAGCTTGCGACCGAAGTTGGCCTGGAGGCCGGTGGCGCCACCGAGGTGCACCTGGAAGCCCTCGACCTGCTCGCCCTCGTGCATCACCAGCTGGCCCTTGAGGCCGATGTCGGCCACCTGGGTCCGGGCGCAGGCGTTCGGGCAGCCGTTCACGTTGACCGTGATCGGGGTGTCCAGGTCGGGGAAGCGCTTCTCGAGCTCGGCGACCAGGGCGCGGGCGCGCTCCTTGGTGTCGACGATGGCCAGCTTGCAGAACTCGATGCCGGTGCAGGCCATCGTGTTGCGCCGCCAGTTCGACGGGCGGCCGGACAGCCCGATCCCGTCGAGCGCGTCGAGCAGCGGGTCGACCACGTCGGGCTCGACGCCGATGAGCACGATCTTCTGGTACGGCGTGAGGCGGGCGCCCGCGACGCCGTACTCCTCCATCAGGTCGGCGAGCTGCACGAGGAGCGTGCCCGACACGCGGCCGGCGGTCGGCGCGATGCCGACGTACTTCTTGCCGTCCTTCTGGTCGTGCACGCCGATGTGGTCGCGGTGGCCGACCGGCGACTCGGGGGACGGGTTCGAGACCAGGGCGCGACCGAGGTACTCGTTCTCCATCACCTCGCGGAACTTCTCCACGCCCCAGTCCGCCACGAGGAACTTCAGGCGGGCCCGCGAGCGCAGCCGGCGGTAGCCGTAGTCGCGGAAGATCGAGGCGACGGCCTCCCAGGCGTCCGGGACCTCGTCGAGCGGGATCCACACGCCCAGCTTCTGGGCGAGCATCGGGTTCGTCGACAGGCCGCCGCCGACCCACAGGTCGAAGCCGGGGCCGTGCTCGGGGTGGACGGTGCCGACGAACGCGACGTCGTTGATCTCCGGCGCCACGTCGTGCGACGGGTGGCCGGTCAGCGCGGTCTTGAACTTCCGCGGGAAGTTCGCGAAGTCCGGGTTGCCGATGTAGCGGCGCTCGATCTCCTGCAGCGCCGGGGTGCCGTCGATGATCTCGTCGACGGCGACGCCGGCGACCGGGGAGCCGAGGAACGGTCGCGGGGAGTCACCGCAGGCCTCGAGGCTGTGCAGCCCGGAGGCGTCGAGCCGGTCCCAGATCGCCGGCACGTCCTCCACGCGGATCCAGTGGTACTGGATGTTCTCGCGGTCGGTGACGTCGGCGGTGTTGCGGGCGTAGTCGACGCCGATCTGGCCCAGGGTGCGCACCGTCGCGGGGGAGAGCAGCTTGCCGTCGGAGCGGACGCGCAGCATGAAGTAGCGGTCGTCGAGCTCCTCCTCCTCCAGGATCGCCGTCTTGCCGCCGTCGATGCCGGGCTTGCGCTGGGTGTAGAGGCCCATCCAGCGGAAGCGGCCGCGCAGGTCGGCGGGGTCGATCGAGTCGAAGCCGCGCTTGGAGTAGATGTGGAGGATCCGGTCGCGGACGTTGAGCGGGCTGTCGTCCTTCTTGGACTGCTCGTTCTTGTTCAGCGGCTCGGTGTAGCCGAGCGCCCACTGGCCCTCGCCACGCTTGGGGCGGGGGATCTCGGTGCGCTCGGCGCGCTTGGCGGTGAAGCGGAGGTCGGACATGTGCGTCGGTTCCTTGACGGTCCTGGAGCGGTCGGCGCGCGACCTGCGACCGGCGTCGTTGCCGGGAGGTCAGCGGCCACGGGGGCGGCTGGTCAGGAGTGCCAACACATCGAGCTGCGCGTACGACCGAAGTCCACGTGGCGTCGGACCACGAGGTGCTTGTGCGTCGCAGCGAAGGTCATGTCAAGGAGTCTCAGGGGTCGGACGCCGTCCCCACAAGCTGAAATCCCATGAAGTGAGACGGGTATCCGCGATGTGAGACACGGCGCGAGCGTTGCCGGTCGGGGGTCGGAACGCCTGCGGTCCACGTCACATTCCCATCACCACTACGCTTCTGCGCATGAGCGACGAGCGCATCGATTCCCTGACCAGCAGCGCCTACCGCCAGGCCCTCGAGGTGATCGCCTCGGTCGAGCCGCGGATCGCGGAGGCCACCCGCCAGGAACTCGTCGACCAGCGAGGTTCGCTCAAGCTGATCGCGAGCGAGAACTACGCCTCGCCGGCGGTCCTGCTCACGATGGGCACCTGGTTCAGCGACAAGTACGCCGAGGGCACGGTCGGCCACCGCTTCTACGCCGGCTGCCAGAACGTCGACACCGTCGAGGCGCTCGCCGCCGAGCACGCCCGCGAGCTGTTCGGGGCGCCGTACGCCTACGCGCAGCCGCACTCCGGCATCGACGCCAACCTGGTCGCCTTCTGGTCGATCCTGGCCCACCGGGTCGAGACGCCCGCGCTGGCGAAGCTGGGCGCGAAGAACGTCAACGAGCTCACCGAGGAGGACTGGGAGACGCTGCGCCACGAGCTCGGCAACCAGCGCCTGCTCGGCATGTCGCTCGACGCCGGCGGCCACCTCACCCACGGCTTCCGCCCGAACATCAGCGGCAAGATGTTCCACCAGCAGCAGTACGGCACCGACCCGGAGACCGGCCTGCTCGACTACGACGCCGTCGCGGCGAAGGCGCGCGAGTTCAAGCCGCTCGTGATCGTGGCCGGCTACTCGGCGTACCCCCGCCGGGTGAACTTCGCCAAGATGCGCGAGATCGCCGACGAGGTCGGCGCGACCCTCATGGTCGACATGGCGCACTTCGCGGGCCTGGTGGCCGGCAAGGTGTTCACCGGTGAGGAGGACCCGGTGCCGTACGCCCACCTCGTCACCACCACCACCCACAAGTCGCTGCGCGGCCCGCGCGGTGGGCTCGTGCTCGCACAGGAGGAGTACGCCGGCGACGTCGACCGTGGCTGCCCGATGGTGCTCGGCGGCCCGCTGTCGCACGTGATGGCCGCGAAGGCCGTCGCGCTCGCCGAGGCCCGCCAGCCGGCGTTCCAGACCTACGCCCAGCAGATCGCGGACAACGCGAAGTCGCTGGCCGACGGGTTCCTCTCGCGCGGCGCGACCCTGGTCACCGGCGGCACCGACAACCACCTCGTGCTGCTCGACGTGTCGCCCTTCGGCCTCACCGGCCGTCAGGCGGAGTCGGCGCTGCTCGACGCGGGCGTGGTCACCAACCGCAACTCGGTCCCGCAGGACCCCAACGGCGCCTGGTACACCTCCGGGATCCGCCTCGGCACCCCGGCGCTGACGACCCGCGGCTTCGGCCACGACGAGTTCGACCGGGTCGCCGAGCTGATCGTGCACGTCCTGCAGAACACCCAGCCGGGCACGACCAAGGACGGCAAGCAGTCGAAGGCGTCGTACACGCTCGGCGACGGCGTGGCCGGCAAGGTCCGCGACGCGTCGGCCGAGATGCTCGACAAGCACCCGCTCTACCCGGGCATCGACCTGTCCTGACCGCCGGGGTTAGGCCCCGTCACGCCACGGGTACGCGACCAGCATGGCTGAGACTCGGGCGCAAGCCGGCACCACCAGCACCGCAGCACCGCGCAAGAACCGCACGCACTGGCTCTACGTGGCGGTCATCGTCGCGGTGGCGCTCGGCATCCTCGTGGGGATGCTCTTCCCGGACTTCGCCGTCAAGCTGAAGCCGCTGGGCGAGGGCTTCGTCGGGCTCATCACGATGATGATCCAGCCCGTGATCTTCTGCACGATCGTGCTCGGGGTCGGGTCGGTGGCGAGCGCCGCGAAGGTCGGCAAGGTCGGCATCGGCGCGCTGCTCTACTTCCTGCTGATGTCCACCTTCGCGCTGACGATCGGCCTGGTGGTCGGCAACCTGCTGCACCCCGGCGACGGGCTGAACCTCGACGACGACGTGGCCGCTGCCGGCGCCGCGCAAGCCGAGGAGGGACATGCGAGCACGACCGACTTCCTGCTCGGCATCATCCCGGACTCGCTGTTCTCGTCGCTGACCTCCGGCGACGTCCTCCAGACCCTGCTGGTCGCGCTGCTGATCGGCTTCGCGCTCCAGCAGATGGGCGCGGCCGGCAAGCCGATCCTCACGGTCGTCGGGTACGCCCAGAAGCTGGTCTTCCGGGTGCTCGCGATGATCATGTGGGTCGCCCCGATCGGCGCCTTCGGCGCGATCTCCGCGGTCGTCGGCGAGACCGGCGTCGACGCGCTCAAGAGCCTGGCCGTGCTGATGGTCGGCTTCTACCTGACCTGCGTCGTGTTCGTCTTCGGCATCCTCGGCACGGTGCTCAAGGCGTTCGCCGGCGTCAACATCTTCGCGCTGTTCCGCTACCTGGCCCGCGAGTTCCTGCTGATCCTCGCGACGTCGTCCTCGGAGTCGGCGCTGCCGCGGCTGATCGCCAAGATGGAGCACGCCGGGGTGGACCGGACGACCGTCGGCATCGTGGTGCCGACGGGCTACTCCTTCAACCTCGACGGCACCGCGATCTACCTGACGATGGCCACGCTCTTCATCGCGGAGGCGATGGGCGACCCGCTGAGCATCGGCTCGCAGATCTCGCTGCTGGTCTTCATGGTGATCGCCTCGAAGGGCGCCGCCGGCGTCACCGGCGCCGGCCTGGCCACGCTGGCCGGCGGCCTGCAGTCCCACCGTCCCGAGCTGGTCGACGGCGTGGGCCTGATCGTCGGCATCGACCGGTTCATGTCCGAGGCCCGCGCACTCACGAACTTCGCGGGCAACTCCGTCGCCACCGTGCTCATCGGCAGCTGGACCGACAGCGTCGACCGCGAGCGGCTCGACCGGGTGCTCGCCGGCGACCTGCCCTTCGACGAGGCCACGATGATCGACGACGCGCCCACTGACGACGCGGACGCTCAGCGTGAGGCTGCGTCGATCGCCAGTCGCACGTAGCCGCACGTAGGCGGACGGCCGTCAGGCGACCGGCGTCGCGCGGGCCACGATCGAGCGCAGGTCACCGCCCTCCAGGGCGCCGAACGTGCCGTCGAAGGACGAGCCCAGGCGGGAGGCACAGAACACGTCGGCGACCTCGGGCGGTGCGTAGCGGACCAGCAGCGAGCCCTGGAGCACGGCCGCCATCCGGCCGGCCAGGCGTCGGGCGTTGGCCTCGAGCCGGTCGGGCTCGCCCATGAGCGAGCCGAGCAGCGCGAGGGTCTCCTCGATGGCCCGGTCCAAGCGGTGGTCGCCGCCGCGGGCACGACCGACCTCGGTGATCCACGCGTCGAGCACCTCCGGCTCGCGGCCGAGCGCGCGGAGGACGTCGAGGGCGTTGACGTTGCCGGACCCCTCCCACACCGAGTTGAGCGGCGCCTCGCGGTAGAGCAGCGGCAGGCCGGACTCCTCGACGTACCCGTTGCCGCCGAGGCACTCGAGCGCCTCCGCGACGAGGTACGGCGTGCGCTTGCACACCCAGAACTTGGCGAGCGGCAGCGCGATCCGGCGCAGCGCGGCCTCGTGCGGGTCGCGCACGTGGTCGACCGCCGAGGCGAGCCGCATCGCGAGCGCGGTGGCGGCCTCGGTCTCGACCGCGAGGTCGGCCAGGACGTTCTGCATCAGCGGCTTCTCGCTGAGCAAGGAGCCGAACGCGGACCGGTGCGCGGTGTGCCAGGTGGCCTCGTTCACCGCACGGCGCATCAGCGAGGTCGAGCCGAGCACGCAGTCGAGGCGGGTCGCGGCGACCATCTCGATGATCGTGCGGACGCCCCGACCCTCGTCGCCGAGCCGCTGCGCGACGGTGCCGTCGAACTCCAGCTCCGACGAGGCGTTCGAGCGGTTGCCGAGCTTGTCCTTGAGGCGGACGACGTCGAGCTGGTTGCGCGTGCCGTCGGGCAGCACCCGCGGGACGACGAAGCAGGTCACGCCGCCCTCGGCCTGCGCCAGCACGAGGAAGACGTCGTTCATCGGGGCGGACGTGAACCACTTGTGCCCGTGCAGGGTGTACTCGCCGTCCACGGAGGTCGGCCGCGCCTCGGTGACGTTGGCCCGGACGTCGGAGCCGCCCTGCTTCTCGGTCATGCCCATGCCGGCCAGCGCGCCGCGCTTCGACGACGGGAGGCGTACGCCGGGGTCGTAGGCCGTCGAGGCCAGCAGGGGCGTCCACTCCTTGGCGAGCGTCTCGTCCGCGCGCAGGGCGGGCACGGCGGCGTACGTCATCGAGATCGGGCAGCCATGGCCGGGCTCGGTGTGCGACCACGCCATGAAGCCGGCGGCCCGCCGGACGTGGGCGTAGGGGGAGCCGGCGTCCTGCTGCTCCCACGGCCGGGCCGCGAGCCCGTGCCCGACGGCCCGCTCCATCAGCCAGTGCCACGAGGGGTGGAACTCCACCTCGTCGACCCGGTTGCCGTACCGGTCGTAGCTCACCAGCCGCGGGTGGTGCTCGTTGGCGAGCATCCCGTGCTCGCGAGCCTCGGCCGACCCCGCCTCGGCGCCGATCCCGGCGAGGTCCTCGACCACCTCGGCGGACGCGTGGCGCGTGACCGCCTCGACGAGGGCGTGGTCGCCCGTGACGATGTTGTGACCTGCCAGCAGGGGTGGCTGGTTCGTGGCTACCCGGATCTCCGAACGCATGCCCTTACGTTAGAACCATGTCCGGGGCCGAGAGCGTGGAGCGTGCCGTCGTGGCCTGGTTCCACCGCACCCGGGAGCTCGTCTGGCGGCTCGTGGTCACCACGGTGGCCTCGTGCCTGAAGTACCGCGTGACCGGGCTGGCCGCCGAGGCGGCGTTCTTCGCGGTGCTCTCGGTGCCGCCCCTGATCTTCGCGATGGCGGGCGCGATCGGCTTCGTCGCCGACCGGTTCACCGCCGACCAGGTCGCCGACGTCCGCCAGGCGGTCATCGACCTCTCCAGCCGGGCGCTCACCGAGAACGCCGTCAACCAGATCATCGTGAAGACCATCGACGACGTCCTGCGGCCCGGACGCTTCGACATCGTCTCGCTCGGCTTCGTCCTCGCGCTCTGGTCCGGCTCCCGGGCCCTCAACGTCTTCGTCGACACCATCACGATCATGCACGGGCTCGGCGGGCACCGGGGGATCGTCAAGACCCGAGCGCTGTCCTTCCTGCTCTACCTGCTGGCGATGGTCACCGGCGTCGTCTCGATCCCGCTGGTCGTCGCCGGCCCGAGCCTGGTCGCCGACTGGCTGCCCGAACGGCTCGACTTCCTCATGGCCTTCTACTGGCCGATCGTCTTCGTGGTCTGCATCTGCTTCCTCGCGACGCTCTACCACGTGTCGGTGCCGGTGCGGACCAACTGGAGCTTCAACCTGCCGGGGGCGACGTTCTCCCTCGTCTGCTGGATCCTCGGATCCTTCCTCCTGCGCTGGTTCCTGACCGCCACCGCCGCTGACTCCGGCTCCGTCTACGGTCCGCTCGCGGCGCCGATCGCCGTCCTGCTGTGGCTCTACCTGCTCTCGATCGCCGTGCTCATCGGGGCCGCGGTCAACGCCGCGTTCGACGAGGTGTTCCCGCAGAAGGCGACGACCCGCGCGCGACTCGAGCTGATGCAACGGCTGCGTCGTCTCGGCTCGCGCGAGCAGACCGAGTAGGTTCACCCCCGTGCCGGAGGACTCCAGCGACATCACGCAGGGCCGCGTTCGCGGGAAGCTGGTGCTTCCCGAGCCCGGCCGCTCCCCGTGGTGGGAGCTCGGCCGCCGCCTCCTGCTGGCGCTGGCGATCCTGGTCGGCACCGTGCTGCTGGTCTGGTTCGACCGCCGCGCCTACATCGACGGCAACGACCCGACCGGCGCGGTCGACCTGGTCGACTCGATCTACTACACGACCGTGACACTGAGCACGACCGGGTACGGCGACATCGCGCCGGTCGAGCCGCACGCCCGGATGATCAACGCCTTCGTCATCACCCCGCTCCGCATCGCCTTCCTGGTGCTGCTGATCGGGACCACCCTGGAGGTGCTCGCCTCGCAGGGTCGCGAGCTGTTCCGCACCGCCCGCTGGAGGAAGCACATGAACTCCCACGTCGTCGTCATCGGCTACGGCACCAAGGGCCGCGCCGCCGTCGACACGCTGGTCAACAACGGCCAGGACCGCGAGGGCATCATCGTCGTCGACCCGGGCGCCCACGCCCTCCAGGAGGCGCACGCCGACGGCCTCGCGGTGGTCACCGGCGACGCCACCCGCCAGGACGTGCTGCGCCGCGCCGGGGTCGAGGACGCCAGCCAGGTCATCATCACCACCAACCGCGACGACTCGAACGTGCTCGCCACGCTCACCGTCCGCCAGCTCAACCCCGAGGTCTGGATCGTGGCCGCGGTGCGCGAGCAGGAGAACGTCGCCCTCATGCGCCAGTCCGGCGCCAACTCCGTCATCACCTCCTCCGACGCCGTGGGCCGCCTGCTCGGCCTCTCGTCGCTGTCGCCGACGCTCGGCTCGGTGATGGAGGACCTCCTCACGTACGGCGAGGGGCTGGAGGTCGCGGAGCGCGACCTGCTCGTCAACGAGGTGGGCCAGCAGCCGCAGTCGCTGCCCGACCAGGTGATCGCGGTGGTCCGCGACGAGAAGGTGTACCGCTACTTCGACCCGGTCGTGACGCTGCTCGCCCGCGGCGACCGGCTGATCGTCGTACGCCCCGCCAAGGAGCTGCCGTGGGCACCCCGGCCGGGCACCCACAACGAGGCCCTCGCCGACGGCGACTGATCTCGCTGCGGCGCGGTTCCCACACTCGGGGCCGTTTCGGGGTCTAGCCTGCTCACATCAGTGGGGGCTGAGTGTGGGAGTGGGGATGCCGGGAGACCGGAGCATGCCGCGTGCAGTCGTGCGCCCGGGCTGGACCGTCGGGTTCGCCGGGCTGCTTGTGCTGCTCGCCGCGGCCACGAGCCGGGCGGGCTACGAGGGACCGGGCTTCAGCACGGCCCTGCCCACGGGCGGCTTCGCGATCCTGTGGTTCCTGCTGCGCGGTGCCCGTGTCCTCGGTGTCGACACCGTCCTGCTCGCCCTGGTGGCCTTCGTCGCCAACCTGATCCTGGGCTCCGAGCCGGCCCTCGCGGGTGCGATGGCCGGCGCGGTCGTGGTGCAGGCGCTCGCGGCCGTGCTCCTCCTGCGGCGCTGGTGCCCGGAGCTCTGGGGCTGCGGCGGCGACCGGCCGCTCGACCGGCCTCGGCTCCTTGCCCGGTACGGCGCCGCGCTCGTCCTCGCGACCGCCCTCGGTGCCGTCCTCGCGACCGTCGGCTGGACGCTCGTCACCGAGGAGGTGCTCGACCTCGGGGGCCCGCTGTGGTTCGGCCGCAACCTCTGCAGCGCCCTCGTCGTCGTGACCGTCGGCCTGCTCGTCGGCGAGCGCGCCACCTCCGAGAGGCCGCGTCCGCGCCTGCTCAGCGGCGCCGGATGGCTGGAGCTGGTCGCGGCGACGCTCTTCACCGCCGGCATGTACGTGCTCGCCTTCTGGTTCGACGGACTGCCGCTGGCCTTCCCGCTGCTCGCCGCGACGGTGTGGTTCGGGCTGCGGTTCTCGACGCTGCTCAGCGGCGCGCACTCGTTCCTCGCCGGCGTGGCCACGATCTTCCTGACCATGTCCGGCATCGGCCCGTTCGCGGCCGTCGACCGGGCCGACCTCGGCTACCTCCTCGCCGAGTTCTACGTCGGCACCATCGTCATCTGCGGGCTCGCGCTCTCGACCGGCCGCGACGAGCGGCAGGCGCTGGCTGAGGAGCTGCGCCGCACCCGCCAGGAGGCGGAGTACCAGGCGAGCGTGCGGGAGGCCGTCATCGGCTCGATGAACGAGGGCCTGTTCGTGCTCGACGACCGCGGCCAGGTGCTGCTGCACAACGCCTCGGCCGCCGCCCTGTTCGGCGTCGCGGAGGGCGAGGTCACCCGCGACGAGCTCGCGTCGCGGTCGAATCGCTGGGCCGACGGCAGCCCGCTGCTCGACGCCGACCGGCCGTCGGCCCGGGCGCTCGCGGGGGAGGCGGTGCACGACGCGGAGGTCATGCTGAGCGTGCCCGACCAGCCGGACCGGGTGGTCGCGGTGTCCGCCGTACCCCTGCCGCGCGACGCGCGCGGCCGGGCCCGGGCGCTGGTGATCTTCCGCGACGCCACGACCGAGCACGCGCGGCGCGAGGAGCTGGCGGCCTTCGCCGGCGTCGTCGCCCACGACCTGCGCAACCCGCTCGCCGCGATCGACGGCTGGACCGAGATGATCGCCGACGAGGTCGACTCCGGAGCCCTCGACGCCCAGCTCGCCCGCGAGTTCGTGTCCCGCGTGCGCTCGTCGTCGCGGCGGATGCGCGAGCTGATCCGCGACCTCCTCGCGCACGCCACGAGCAGCGCCCGGGACCTCGAGATGTCCCGGGTCGACGTGTCCGCGCTGGCCCGGGAGATCGCCGCCGCCCGGCACGCCGAGCAGCACGTGTCCTGCGAGGCGGTCCCGGCCGTCATGGGCGACCCGGTGCTGATCCGGCAGGTGCTCGACAACCTCGTCGGGAACGCCCTCAAGTACGTCGCCCCCGGCGTCGAGCCGTGCGTGTCGGTGCGCGGCAGCATCGAGCAGCCCGGCTTCGTCACGGTGCGCGTCGCGGACAACGGCATCGGCATCCCGCGGGGCGAGGAGGAGCAGATCTTCGAGGAGTTCCACCGCGCCCACCACCGCGACTACGAGGGCAGCGGGCTCGGGCTCTCCATCGTCCGCCGGATCATCAGCCGGCACGACGGGGCGATCGTCGCCCTCCCGAACCCGTCGGGGCAGGGCACCGTCTTCGAGCTCACGCTGCCGGCGTACGACGCCTGAGCTCCACCCGGTCGGGTGAGCCGCCGAGGACCTCTCGTCACGGATGCTGCAGGTCCAGCGATGCTGCCCGCCTGTTCGCACTTCGGGGGCGTGGGCACGGCGGGCGGCCGCTGGACCACCTCGCCGATCTTCCTCCAGATTCCCGCAACCGGCCACGCGGACCGGCTCGTTCTGCCTACGCTCTTCTCGGACCGCGCCGGTGACCCGAGACGCCGGCGCGGTCCACCTCCCGGGGACGGAACCCGGGACGCATCGTCGACAGGGAGGTGGCCCGAGGTCGTCGCTGCCCTCGGGCCCTCCCTGTCCTCGAGGCCCGGCATGACCCGGCAGAATGTCGGTGTGCTCGTGCTCGACGGTGGTCTCTCGACGGCGCTCGAGGAGCAGGGTGCCGACCTCTCCGGCGCGCTGTGGACCGCCCGGCTGCTCGCGGACGAGCCCGAGCGGATCGCCGCGGCCCACCGGACCTTCTACCGCGCCGGCGCCCAGGTGGCGACCACCGCGAGCTACCAGGCGAGCACGGAGAACCTCGGCGACGACGCGCCCCGCCTGATCGCGCGCAGCGTGGCGATCGCCCGCGAGGTCCGCGACGAGCTCGGCGGCGAGCTCGGCGGTGACCGGCTGGTCGCCGCGTCGGTCGGGCCGTACGGCGCCGTCCTCGCCGACGGGTCGGAGTATCGCGGCCGCTACGGCGTCAGCGCCGCCCGGCTGCGCGAGTTCCACCGCCCACGGCTCGAACTGCTCGCCGCGGCCGGCCCCGACCTGGTCGCGGTGGAGACGATCCCGGACGTCGACGAGGCCGAGGTGCTCGTGGCGTTGCTGGACGAGGTCGGGCTGCCCGCGTGGTTCACCTACGCGGTCCGCGGGGACACCACCTGCGCGGGCCAGCCGCTGTCGGCGGCGTACGCCGTGCTCGCCGGCAGCAGCACCCTCGTCGCCGCGGGGGTGAACTGCTCGGCGCAGGAGGACGTGCTGGGCGCCGTACGCACCTCGGTGGCGGTGACCGGCCTGCCCGCCGTCGCCTACCCGAACCGCGGCGGCAGCTGGGACCCGGTCGCCAAGCGCTGGGCGTACGGCGACCCGCTCGACCTCGACCTGGTCGGGGAGTGGGTGCGGGCCGGAGTGACGCACGTCGGCGGGTGCTGCGGCACCGGGCCCGCGGACATCGCCGCGCTGGCCGGCCGGGTCGCCGCGCTCAGCTGACCTCGCTCACGCGCGAGGGGCTCCTGGTCCGGCGGGACCGGCCGGGCGGATCTGCTCCGCGCGCAGCCAGCCCTGATGTGCCTCGACCTCGTGGTGCCCGCCCCCGGACGCCCACACCACCCAGGCCAGCCACTCCGCGCCACCCACCGCGGGCAGCCCCCACCAGAAGAGCAGCAGGCCGGGATGTACGTCGAGCGAGTCCGGGCCCAGCCGCACCATCACGTGCCGCGGCGCCCGCGGAGCCGGGGGAGGACCGCTCGCGATCACGTGCTCGGGCCGCGTCCAGCCCTCGCGGACCCGTAGCGTCCCGCTCGGCTCCACGACCGCCGTCATCGTCCACGACTCGCTCCGCGGCCCCACGCTCCGCGTGGTCAGCTCGAGCCCGGGCCGCGCCCACCGCGCGTCGGGGGTCACGTTCACCCACACGTGGCGAGGGGTGGACGTCGGCGGCACGGCGTCAGATTAGAACAGGTGTTCGAACCACCGAGGCGCGACCCTGCCGTGGCCCGGAGGACTGGACCGGTGCGCGCCGATCCTTGCCCCGGCTCGTCTCCGTGGGTCTACTGGCGGGATCAGGCCGGCGAGGGGGACGGTTCCGTCCTCGTCCCCGGAGGGTCGCCATGGAGTGGAACGCGGTGTTCCTGGTCGCCGTGGCGATCGCCCTCCTGGTCGGCCTCCTCAGCTGACTCGAGCTCGCGCATCCGTCGCGTCGGTCTCGCCGGTCAGGGCCGACGGGCGATCACCCGGCACAGGACCGGGTCCTCGTCGCCCCACGGCGCCAGGCCGGACGACTCGACGTCGTAGTCGACCTCCCAGCCGCGTTCGCGGAGATCGGCCAGGAACTCCGCCGCGTTCTGGTAGCGGCGGTAGTGCTTGGGGTGGGCCTTCGCCAGCTCCTCGTCCTTGTCGGTGCGGAACTCGGCGACGAACAGGTCGCTCGGCCGGGCGTGGGCGTCGATCGCGTCCAGGAGCGCGGCCTGGGTCCGTGCATCGATCGCGTGCAGCACGAATCGGCTGTAGAAGACCCGAGGACGCTCGTCCTCCTCGCTGAGCGCGGCGGCGAGCGCGGCCTCGTCGGCGAGATCGCACACCGCGAAGCGAGCTCCGTCCAGACCCGCCTGGTCGGCCTTCTCGCGCGCGTGCTCGATCGCGACACCCGCACGGTCCAGCCCCAGGACCTTCCGTCCGCGGGTCGCGAAGAAGATCGAGTCCCGACCGTCCCCGCATCCGATGTCGACCAGGGTGACCGAGTCCGCACCCAGGCGGTCGTGCACGAACTGTGCGAACGACGACGCCTCGGCATGGCCGTGGTGGGCGTAGTAGTCGGCCCAGTAGACGTCGGTGACGCGTGACGGGGTCATCACTCCCGTCCGGTCGTTGCCGCGCTTCTCGACGTTCCAGCTGAAGGCGGTCTTGGGCTGGCGCCAGTCGTCACCGTAGAAGGTGGCCAGCAGTTCCTTCGCGCAGACCGGCACCAACGCCGTACGCCCCACGAACTCGATCTCCCGCGTGCCCTTCCAGGTCGCGGTCGTGATCTGCGTGTCGCCCGCGTAGCCGAACGGGTGCTGCATCACCCCGTCGGCGTCGAAGTAGACGTGGAAGATGTCGATGCGATGGCCGGGCCGAGCCGGGTCGATGACGTGGAGCCCGCCGCCCATCGCACCCACTCGGTAGCCGCGGGCGATCAGCACCTTCGCGATCCTGACCATCTCGTCGGCCGCTTCCGGACCGGTGGTCGCCGAGCTCACGAAGCTCGCGTCGTAGTCGTTGTCGTGCGCGAGGAACCCACCTTCGCGGATCGCGCCCAGCAAGGTCCCGTAGGTGATGAACAACTCGTAGCCGAACTCCTCGGCGAGCAGCGCGCGCATGGACTCGTAGAGCGAGGCGACCGCGAGCTGCCACTCCTCGTCGAGGCCCTTGGAGACCTGCACCAGCCCGGTGCGTCCCAGGAGGTAGCCCTCGTCGAAGCGCTTCTGCAGGTCCTCCGGCGTCCGGCCCCCGGACTGAGGGGCTCGCACGAACATGCCGTGCCCGTGGATGGGGAGGACCTGGGAGCCGACCACGACCCGCAGGGGCGTCCCCTTGGGCGCGTACTCCCACAGCTGGGTGATCGCGAAGGTGAAGGTCCGGATCTGCTGCCGGCTGTGTCGCTTGTCGCCCTTGGGTGAGGGCAGCGAGGGCGTCGGCGAGCCCGAGGCGTGCTTCCGGTTGGCGGACATGGCGCCGTCCGGCGTCGCGGTCGTCGTGCTCACCGTCATCGCCCCCAGCCGCAGCTGGACCTCCGTCGGCGGGCTGTCGTGCGGGACCGACACCCACCCGCGTACGGCCTGCTCCGTGAACGCCTCGACCATCCCGTTGACGTGGACCGGTGGAACCGGTGTGGCCTCGGGCGACCTGCGACGACGAGCTCGGCTGAACAAATTGCACTCCCATGATCGAAGAACGGGTGGCGACCGGAGCGCCACCCTCACGACAGCCGGGGTACACCGGACCGTCACATGTCAGCCAACCGTGCCGCGGCAGGCGAGGCAAGGACGCTGGTCGGCGCGTGGCCAGGTCGCGAGGTGATGGCGACACCGTCGGCGATCGCAGAGTGTCAAGGGACAGTAGGAACTGCCCGGTGGCGGACATGAGACCTGCCCGCTGACGGCCACGAGAACTGCCCGGTGGTGGCCATGGGATCTGCCCACGGGGCTGTGGGCCACCACCGACCAGATCGTCAGCTCAACGGGCTCACCCCCTGGCCGGCCAGTGCCTGGGTCAGCCGGACGCTGTCGCCGCTGGTTTGGCAGACGTGGGCATGGCGCAGGAGTCGGTCGACGGTGGGTCCTACCCCCGGATCTTGGACACGGGGTGTGATTACGCGGCGGTTGGCAGCGTAGCGGCGTGGCCGGTCTCGTAGGCGGTCGGCGACAGGTAGCGACGCCAGGAGTGGCGCCGCCGGGTGTTGTAGCGGGTCAGCCACTTGAAGACCTGGCGGCGGCAGGTGAGCTCGTCGGCCCAGGTCCGCTCGTCGTGGAGGACCTCGCGCTTCAGCGCGGCGTTGAATGACTCCGCGAGCGCGTTGTCGGCCGAGGACCCGACGGCACCCATCGACTCGATCACGCCGAGCTTCGCGCAGAGCTTGGCGTAGTCCTTCGAGCAGTAGACCGACCCGTGGTCGCTGTGGAAGATCGCCCCGGGCAGTGATCCGCGGGTCGCGGCCGTGGCCTTGAGCGCGTCCTCAACGAGCTCGGTGCGCATGTGATCCGCGATCGCCCAGCCCGCGAGCCGACGGCTGTAGCAGTCGATCACGGTGGCCAGGTACAGGTTGGCGCCGTCTGCGATCGGCAGGTAGGTGATGTCACCGACGTAGCGCTGGTTCGGCGCCGGGGCGGTGAAGTCCCGCTTGAGCAGATCGGGCACCTTCTGTCCCGATGGGTCGGGGATCGTGGTCCGCACGCGTCGCTTCTTGACGTAGCCGCAGATACCGGCCGCACGCATCACGCGGGCGACGCGCTTGTGGTTGACCCGCTGCTCAGGCGGTGCGCCGTCGTTGAGGTCGGCGGTGATCCGAGGCGCGCCTTGGGTGTTGCCAGCCTCGTGGACCTTGCGGATCCGCTCGACCAGCGCGGCGTCCGCGGCGGCCCGCTCGGCCCGCGCTGGTGCCCCGGCCTTCCACGCGTAGTAGGGGGAGCGCTCGATCTCGACCAGCTCACACAGTCGCTTCACCGTCCAGCCAGGGCGGGAGGTGGCGGAGTTGTCGGCGACGAACTGGAAGCGACTCACCAGCGCGTCTCCCCGGCGAAATAC
>NZ_BAAIFY010000020.1:0-86626 GCF_054653575.1 Nocardioides pyridinolyticus
GGTCGAGGTGATCATCTCGCCGCCGGCGCGCGCCTGCGAGACCAGCTGGTGGGCCCGGCGGGTGCGCAGGGCGCCGTGCACCCGCTCCCAGGAGTCGTCGGGCAGCCGGACGGCCAGGTCGAAGGAGTCGAGCCGACCGTCGAGTGACTCGCCGCGGCGCAGCGCGCCGACCACGTGGGACTCCAGCCGCGGCAACGCCTCCTCGTCGAAGTGGCCACGGGCGAGCTTGGTCGCGGCGACGGAGGACGCGGCCCGGCGCAGGTACTTGTTGTCGCTGTCGGCCCCGAGCATCCGGAGCGTGAGCGCGGCCGCCGCGGGGTCGGGCACCTCGGTCAGCAGGTTGAGGACCGGTGCGACCACCTGGGTGTCCGGGTCGGTCACGAACTGGCCGACGGCCATGATCAGGTGGCGCCGGGCGTTCTGGTGCCGGATGAAGGCGGCCGCGGCCTCGTAGCGGCGGACGTAGGCGGGGCCGGCGGCGACGCCCAGCTCCTTGACCAGTGTCTGGCACAGCGCGGTCCAGGCCGACTCGCGCAGGAAGACCCGATCGAAGCGGTTGAAGTGGTCGGACAGATGGAGCCAGTCGGCGCCGGTCGCGCCTCCGGACTCGGCGCGGTCGAGGAGCGAGTTGAGCTCGGGCTCCGCGAGCTCGGTGTCGCGCAGCGCGTTCTCGCGCGGCGTGGGCCCGGTGCCGAACGAGCGTCGCAGGCCGCCGGCCACCGCGACCAGGGAGCCCTCGGTCAGCCCCAACACGTCTTCGTAGGTGGACGCCACGCGCGTGGGCAGCGGCTGGAGCCCGGACTCCCAGCGCGAGACGCGCGAGGCGTCCGCCGGGACGCCTCGCGCGCGGAGCGCCGCGATGAACCCGTCGCGACGTGCGAGGTCGGGATCGGGACCGAGCACGCGGGCGACGGTGAGGAGCCAGGCGATCCGCTGCTCGCAGCCGACGACGCCAGTCGGGAGAGGGTGCGGGTCGTCGGGCAGGCGTTGCGGACGTCCACGCCGCCTGGTGGGCGGAGGCGTGTTCTCGACTGACATGAGCCCCCGATCGGTCCGTGCCCCCAGCATCTGTAGAGCATCCGTCGAGCACCTGGGGTCATTTATTGCAGGTTTCTGCGAGCCCTGCAACAACCGCGCCGTGACCTGACCAACCCCCTAACGTTCTGGGCGGCACCCGGGATCCGTGTACGGGTGCTGCACACACGAGGTCTCGGGCCTCATGTTCGGGATCGGGGGGAACCTCCCGGTCCATTCACTCCGGAAGGAAATTTCAGCATGAACAGCAGCGGCATCAAGCGCGGACTGGCCGGCTCGGCCGTCGCCGCGCTGGCGGTGACGGGTCTTCCGTTCCTCGCCTCTTCGGCTTCCGCCGCGTCCGATGACGAGCTCCACTTCGTCTCGGCCGGCCCGACGCGTGACGGCATCACCAACGCCGTCGGTGGCTACGTCACCCTCAAGGCCAAGGGCGTCGTCAGCACGGCGGACGCGCAGGCTCGAATCAAGGCGATCAACACCGACCTCGACGGTACGCCCAACAACGCGAACCAGACTATCGACGTGATCGAGACCGGCATCGTCTGGATTGCCGACGCGGCCAGCAACCCCAACGGTGGTCTCGACGGCTACGACGAGATCCTCGTTCCCGTCGCGGTCGACACGGCCACCACTGGCGCGACCGCGAGCTACGCCCTGTTCCTCGACGACTTCGCGGCGCCTGACACGACCGGTGACGGCGTAGTCCAGTCGACGGAGGCTCGTGTGCAGGTCAAGCAGACCACCTCCGGCGCTCCCGCGTCCCTCACGCTCGACCCGGTGACCCAGACCGCCCCGGCGAACGTGCAGAGCGGCGACTACGTCGGCACCGTGAAGGACTCGGCCGGTCGGACCACGCAGTTCCTCAGCACCGAGTCCGCCACGATCGACCCCGACGCCACGACCCAGGTCCAGAAGGCCGGCGATGCTGAGGGCGCGGCAGACGCTCCCGTGACCATCGCCGCGGCAGACGTCGCTCAGCGGGGCACCTTCTCGTTCAAGGCGCGCAGCTCGACCACGACCCTGCACACCATCCCGGTCGACGGTCCCGGCACCGCCGACGCCACGGCGCAACTCGACGTGGTGACCGCCGCTACTGGCATCACCCAGGGCCAGGTCGACGTCGTGACCGGCGCCGACACGCGCGAGGGCTTCGACGACGCCAACACCGCCGCCGTGACGGTCCGCCCGGACCAGTCGAACATCAAGCTCGACATCAACTCGCTCGCCAACGCCAACTCGACGGTGAGCGTCACCGCGGCCAGCGCTGCTGCTCCGAACAACGTCACCTTCGGTGGCGCTGCGTCCAAGACCTACACCGTCCGCCTCGACGCGCAGGGCAAGGGCTCCATCACGGTTGCTGTCGACGCGGCGTCGATCCAGTCGGGCGACCAGCTCGCGATCGACGGCTCCGGCATCGACATCGATGTCACCTACGCGGCGCCGGCCGTTACGGCCGCCACCGTGGCGACGGACGCGCAGACCTACCTCTCCTCCTTCGGCGGGACGGTCAACCCGACCGTCACGGTGACCGACCAGTACGGCAACCCGGTCACCGGCGTGTACGTCACGGTCGACCGCCGCAACGGTGCCAACGCCGCGGACAGCGAGTCGGCTCGCGTGGGCACCAACGCCGTCGGCAAGGCGTCCTTCGCTCTGACCGACACCTCCACCGGCACTGGTCCGAAGGCCAAGGACGACCTGTTCCTCACGATCTACCCCGGCCAGCTCGGCACCGAGCTCGTGGCGGCCTTCGACGCGGCGGACATCGTCTACTCGCAGGACGGCCGGGGCGAGGACTTCACGGTCACCGCCGACGGCTTCCTGCCGGCGGGTAGCGCGTACGACCCGAACGCCGTCTTCGCCCGCCCGCTGACCGACACGGCCGCGGCGGCGGGCGCGACCACCGACACGATCGACCTGGCTCTCACTGGCGGCACCGCCGGTGCTCCGGTCACCGTGACGGTCAGCAACGGCGCGCTGCTCCTCAAGGGTGCCGAGAACCGTCTGTCGCAGGCCTCCGCCACCGACAGCAGCACCGTCGGGGGTCCGGCGTTCCGCATCGTCGGCACCAAGTCCGGTCTCGTGGACGTCACCGTCACCAGCGGTGGTCGCACCAAGACCTTCCAGGTCTCGGTCCGCTCGCTCGCCCAGGACAACCAGGACGCGGCCGGCGACGCCCGCAACATCTCGCTCGCGGGCCCCGCGTCCGGTAGCGGCGAGGCTGGCGAGGTCGTCAACTTCACGGCCACCGTCACCGACGCGTTCGGCAACCCGGTTCGTGGCGTTGCTGCCAACACCATCCAGACCATCGTCACCGGCGGTGGCCAGGTCATCGGCAACAGCGGTGCGTCTAACTCGCTCGGCCAGATCGTGTTCCAGGTCCAGCTCGGCGAGGCTGCGGACGGCGACGTGGCCCTGCGGGTCACCGGCACCGGTGCGCAGTTCGGTGCGGCGGCGAACCGCCTCGCGGCGACCGACACCACCGACACCGGCACTGGCCTCACGGCTTCGAAGGCCTCGGACGCGGCGACCGTGAACGCGATCAACATCGAGAAGCTCGAGCAGGCTGTCGAGGAGGCGCAGGCCAAGGTCGACGCCGCGCAGGACGCTGTCGACGCCGCCAACGGCGACCTCTCGGTCGCTCAGGCCGAGAGGCGGGTCGCTCAGCAGGCCGTCAAGGCTGCGAAGAAGGACCTGCGTCAGGCCAAGAAGCAGGGCAAGGGCGTCAAGGCCGCCAAGGCTGCCCTCGCCGACGCGAAGGGTGACCGCGCGGTCGCCAACACCAAGGTCAAGGCCGCTCAGGGCAAGGTCAACCGTGCCGAGAACCGCCTCGACGCGGCCCAGGCCCAGCTCGAGGCTGCTGAGCAGGAGCTCGAGGACGCCCAGGGCTGAGCTCGGCCCTGAACGATCCCAGGTGAGGGAGGCCCCCGGAACCGTCCGGGGGCCTCCCGAACCGAAGATCTGACGGCGGGTCGGCTCTCAGGCAGATGAGTGACTGACTGAGGAGTCGGCCCCCTCCGGGGGCGCTGCTCCCGCAACCCCCGAGCACCACAACTGAACCAAGAAGTCGGGACACACAGACGCGGTCCGGGCCATTCTCTGTTTGCCGCTGCGCGAGAATGGTCCGGACCGCCTGTCTCACCCTAGGGCATGCGATTCCCGACGCCCGGCAAGCAAGCGCCACCGACCCCGGTGGCGCTTCTCGCCTGTCTGGACCTCTCTCAGAGGCGGGAACGCTTCACCGAGAGCACCCAGCGGCGGTGCGGGTGCTCGGTGACCGTCCAGAGCCGGTCTTGCCCGGGGTCGTGGGCCAAGTCCTCCGGCCCCATCGGCAGCGCGAGGCGACGCTCGCGGAGCGCACCCTCGCGGCCGCTCCAGAGCGAGCCGGGCGCCCACGGGCCGTGCGAGGCCGTGACGTACCACTGGTCGTCCACGTGGACGGCGCCCTGGGCCCGACGGACGCCGGCGTCGTGCACGACCAGGGGCGCGTCGACCGGGCCGTGGCCCAGGCGGCCGCCCTTGCCTTCGTACTCGCCCACGACGAGGTTCTCCCCGGCCAGCGAGGCGAACGAGAACCGGAAGGGCTCCGAGGGCTCCAGCCGGTGGTGCACGGGCAGCAGGTAGCCGTCCGGGCCGCGCACGATGTCGTCGGTCCGGCAGACCCAGAGACCCTGGCGCGTGGCTGCGACGTAGAGCCGGGTGCCCAGCCACACGATGCCGCCCGCGTGGGCGCGCAGCGGCTCGTGACCGTCCGCGGTCGCCGCGACCAGCTCGACGTGGCGGTAGCGCCGCCGGTGGGTGTCGAGGAAGGACAGCCGCACGCCGCCGTCCTTGGCGTACCAGGTGGTGACCACGTGGCGCCCTCCCGGCGCCACCGAGATGCCCTGGGGCCACCAGCGCGGGTCGGCCCGGTCCGCGCGCTCCCAGGTCCACGCCCGGTGCGGGGTGAGGCAGGGCGCGACGGTACGCCGCAGTCGCCGGTCGAGGTCGACGAGGACCGCCGGGAGGCCGACCCGGCCCCCGTGCCGCGCCGCGAGCGCGTCGATCTCGGTGCCGTGGTCGGGCGTCGGGGTCAGGTGCATCTCCTCAACGGTAGCGTCGCGCCGTGGCCGGTCGGGTGAGCATGGTGGTGGGCGCAGCGATCCTCCGGGACGGGCGGGTCCTCGCCGCCCGGCGCACGTTCCCCGCGGAGGCTGCCGGGCGCTGGGAGCTCCCCGGCGGGAAGGTCGAGCCCGGCGAGATCCCCGCGGACGCGCTCGTGCGCGAGGTCGCCGAAGAGCTCGGCTGTGCGATCGCGGTGACCGGCTGGCTGCCCGGGGAGGTCGCGATCGGGGAGCGGTACGTGTTGAGGGTCGCGGTCGCGGTGCTGCTCGACGGCGAGCCGGATCCCCGCGAGCACGACGAGATCCGCTGGCTGGCCGCCCAGGAGCTCGGCGAGGTCGACTGGCTGGAGCCCGACCGGCCCTTCCTGGCGCACCTCCCCCTGCGATGATGGAGCCGTGCGCGGCATCTTCTTCGACGAGGACCACGCCCGGGCGGCGGTGGCCCGGCTCGTCGCCGACGGGTACGACGCCCACGTCGAGCGCGAACGGCTGGCCGGCGAGGACGACGACGAGGACCACCCCTGGGCGGTGCTGACCGACGCGCCCGACCTCGTGCTCGAGCTGCTCGTCGACGAGTACGACGGCTGGCTGGACGGGGAACACGACGACCACCCGGTCGGTTGGCCCGCTCAGAGCCCCCTTGAGCTCCCGACGCAGCCGCGACGGATCAAGCGACCCACAGAGGACCATCGCCCATGACGTTCGACCAGCGCCTCCTGCTCGTGCACGCCCACCCCGACGACGAGTCGATCGGCCAGGGCGCGACGATGGCGAAGTACGCCGCCGAGGGACGCGGCGTCACGCTCGTGACCTGCACGGCCGGGGAGATGGGCGAGATCCTGGTGCCCGAGCTCGAGCACCTCGCCGCCGACCGCGAGGACCGCCTCGGCGAGCACCGCCGCGAGGAGCTCGCGGCCGCGATGAAGGAGCTCGGCGTCACCGACCACCGGTTCCTCGGCGGCTTCGGCACCTACCGCGACTCCGGCATGAAGTGGCACGAGGACGGCCACGCCGTCGCCGCGGACGACATCCACGCCAATGCCTTCTGGCGGGCCGACCTCACCGAGGCCGCCGACCACCTCGTCGCGGTCATCCGCGAGGTGCGGCCCCAGGTGCTGGTCACCTACGACGAGTTCGGCGGCTACGGCCACCCCGACCACATCCAGGCCCACCGCGTCGCGACGTACGGCGCGGCGCTGGCCGCCGTGCCGTCGTACCGCAAGGACCTCGGCGAGGCCTGGGACATCGCCAAGATCTACTGGGGCGCGATGTCGGAGAGCCGGTTGCGCGCCAGCCTGCGGGCGCTGCGCGAGGCCGGCGACACCACGACGTTCGAGGGCATGGACCCCGACGGACCGCTGCCGCACTTCATCACCGCCGACGAGGACCTCGCGGCCGCGGTCGACGCGACCGCCTACGTCGAGCGCAAGCTCGACGCCATGCGCGCGCACGCCACCCAGATCACCACCGACGGCCCGTTCTTCGCGCTGTCGAACAACCAGGGCAACGTGGTCTGGGGCACGGAGTTCTTCCGCATCGCCAAGGGCGAGCGCGGCCCGGTGGGGGAGGACGGCCTGGAGACCGACCTCTTCGCCGGCCTGGAGTGAGACGGCTCGCCGCGGCGACCGGCCTCCTGGTCGCCGGCGCGGCCACGGCCGTGGCGGCCGTGGCGCTGCACGACCTGGGATGGGGCTTCGCGCTCACCGTCGCGGCCGTCCTGGCCGCGGTCGTCGCGCTGCCGGCGGGGTGGTGGTCGCGGCTGGCGTTCGTCGCCGGCTTCGACGCCGTCCTGGGCTGGCTGGCCGTCCCCCGGCCCGAGGGCGACTACCTCGTCAGCCAGGACTGGCAGGGGTACGGCCTGCTCGCGTTCGGGCTGGTCCTGCTGGTCGGTGCACTGGCGACCCTCCCGCGGAACCTAGGATGACGGCCGTGACCGAGCGCGAGAACGAGGGCGGCAAGGTCGTCCTGCTCATGCTGCTGGGGCTCGCCCTGCTCTGCGGCGGCCTCTACGTGGCGGCGTACCTCGCCGCCGGCGACCAGGTGCCGCGCGGCACCACGGTCGCCGGGGTGGACATCGGCGGGCGCAGCGCGGACGAGGCCGAGAAGGCCCTCCGTGCCGGCCTCGCCGACCGCGAGAACCGCGCGGTCACGGTCACCGACGAGAACGGCACCACGGTCCGGCTCGTCCCCGACGAGGTCGGACTCTCGGTCGACCACGAGGCGTCCGTGGCCGCCGCCGGCGCCGAGCGGAGCTGGAGCCCCGGGCGGCTCTGGGACTACTGGACCGGCGGCGACGACCTCGACGCGGTGATCAACGCCGACGGCGCGCTCGACGCGCTCAGCGAGGACGTCGGCACCCCCGCACGCGACGGTGACATCCGGTTCCGCGACGGCGAGATCGTCGTCGTGGACCCGCGGCCGGGCGAGACGTTCGACTCCGCGGCGGCGTACGCCGCGCTCCAGGACGCCTACCTCTCCGACGACCCCACCGTCGAGCTGGAGAGCGTGGTGGTCGAGCCCGAGATCGGCCAGGACGCCGTCGACGAGGCGCTCGAGACGTTCGCGAACCCGGCCATGTCGGGCCCCGTGTCGCTGGTCTTCGGCGACTCCCCGGTCCAGCTCCAGCCGGAGGACTTCTCGCGGGCGATCGGGATGAAGCCCGAGGCCGGCGAGCTCGTGCCCGATCTCGACGTGAAGGCGCTGGTGAAGCTCGTCGACGCCGGTGTCAGCGACGAGGACCAGCCGGTCGACGCGACGGTCGCCCTGGTCGACGGCGAGCCGAAGGTGATCCCCGCCAGGCCGGGCGTGACCTACGACCCCGAGGACGTCAGCAGCGTCTTCCTCGAGCTGGTGACCCGCGAGGGCGGCGACCGGGAGATGGAGGTCGACGCCACCGTCGCGGAGCCGGAGTTCACCACCGCCGACGCCCGGGCCCTGAAGATCAAGGAGCAGGTCTCGACGTTCACGACGTACTACCCCTACGCGGAGTACCGCAACGTCAACATCGGTCGCGCCGCCGAGATCATCGACGGCACCGTGCTCAAGCCGGGCGACGTGTTCTCGCTCAACGGCATCGTCGGCGAGCGGACGGTCGAGAACGGCTTCACCGAGGGCTTCATCATCAGCGACGGCATCTTCAAGCAGGACCTCGGGGGCGGCGTCTCGCAGATGGCGACCACGACGTTCAACGCCGCGTTCTTCGCGGGCCTGAAGGACATCGAGCACAAGCCGCACTCGTTCTACATCGACCGCTACCCGGTGGGCCGGGAGGCGACGGTCGCCTGGGGCGCGGTCGACCTGCGCTTCGAGAACGACACGCCGTACGGCGTGCTGATCCACGCCACCGTGCAGCCCAGCACGCCGTCCTCGCAGGGCGTCGTCACGGTGTCGATGTACTCGACGAAGTACTGGGACATCACCTCGACCACCTCGGAGCGCTACAACTTCCGCGAGCCCGCGACCCGCACGCTGAGGACGCCCGACTGCTACCCGAACACCGGCTACGCCGGCTTCGACGTCGACGTCACCCGCACCTTCCGCAAGCCCGGCTCGGACGAGGTCGTGAAGACCGAGAGGTTCCACACCTCCTACACACCGTCCGACACCGTCATCTGCAAGCAGCCGCGGAACGGCTGACGGGACCCCGATCAGCTCACCGCCGACCTCGGCTCACCGTCCCCCGCCGAGTCGGCGCTGTTTCATGGTGAATCAGCGCCGGCTCGGCGTCGGAGCGTGCCCGGCGTCGCGGCCGTGGTGCTCGCCGCCGACCTCGGCGGGGACACGATCACCCGGCTGCGCACCGTCGCCCAGAACAGGTAGCCGTCGTCGTTGTCGGGCGCGATGTCGGGCTGGACCCGGCCGAGGCTGTCGGTGGCGCGGGTGACGACCGTGTGGTCGCCGGTGACGGTGGGGATCCAGGGGTGCTCCCACTCGACGCAGCCGGAGACCTCGTTGGGCCCGGTCAGCGACGCCTCGTCCCACGTGCGCCCGCCGTCGACGGAGACCTCCACGAGTCGGATCGACGCCTCGCCGGCCCACGCGCGGCCGCGCAGCACGGTGAGCGCGCCGACCGCGGGCTCGCCGGCCGCGTCGAGGACGCTCTTCACCGGCATCCGGCCGAGCTCGCCGACGGGGCCCTCCCAGCCCGCGCCGTGCATGCGGTACCACCGGGTGTTCCAGGGTGAGTCGACCCGCGTGGTCGTCACCCGCAGCTCGCCGAGCCACTTGATGCTCGCGATGCCGACCCAGCCCGGCACGACCAGGCGCACCGGGTGGCCGTGCTCGCGGGGGAGCGGCTCGCCGTTCATCTGCCACGCCACCAGCACGTCGTCCAGCGCCTTGGCGATCGGCATGGGGCGGCGCACGTGGCCCCAGTCGACGCCGTCGTCGACGTAGGTGTCGTCGAGGCCGACGCCCATCACCTGCACCGCGTCGTCGCGCAGGCCGGCGTGCCGCAGCACCGTCCGCAGGGGTACGCCGGTCCAGCTGGCCACGCCGATCGCGCCCAGGCCCCACGGGGTGCCGGGCCGGGGCGTGCCCTGCTGCTCGGCGAACAGCGCCCGCCCGTTGCCGGTGCACTCGACCGCGCGCTCGTAGGTCTCGGTGGTGAACGCCTGGAGGCCCTCCAGCGAGTAGACCCGGTCGCGGAGCACCCCGTCACCGCTGACCAGGAGCCGCCACGCTCGGGCGTCGATCCGGGGCGCGGTGGTGTGGTTGCGCACGTAGAACCGGTCGTTCGGGGTCAGGCGCGGCACGTCCTCGTCCCAGACGGTCTCGGAGTCGGTGCCGTGCCGGACGGTGTGGCTGGGCAACATGGACAAACCATACTGAAGAACTCGGGATAGGTGAGGACGTCCCGTCAGGTGTCGAGCAGTCCCGCCGCGAGCGCCCGGGCGAAGGCGGGCGACGCCGGCAGCCGAGGGACGAGCGTGGCCTGGAACGCGTGGTACACGTCCGGCTTCCCTGACCAGGTGCCTGCGCCGGGGCGGTTGTCCGGCCGCAGCTCGTGGTGCCACGAGCCGTGCTCCCGGTCGACGAGGTGGCGCTCGGCGTACCCCCACCAGTGCGCGTGGCAGACGGCGTACACGGGGTCGCCGGTCGCGCGGTGCAGCGTGGCCGCCGCCGCGAGGGCCTCGGTGACCACCCAGTGCATCCGCTGGCGCACGACCGGCGTTCCGTCCCAGTCGACGGTGTAGACGAAGCCCTCGGCGCCGTCGACCGCCCAGCCCTCGCGCACGCCGGCGTCGAACAGCGACCGCGCGTCGTCGAGCATCCACGCCGGCGCGTCCACGCCGAGCGCCTCGCGCAGCGACAGCGTCAGCCGGCTCCACTCGAACCAGTGGCCGACGGTCGCGCCGTAGGGACGGAACGGGTGGGCGGGCTCGTCGCGGTTGTAGGAGGGCAGCGGGTTCCAGTCGGCGTCGAAGTGCTCGGGGATCCGCCATCGGTTCGCGCGCGCGAATCCGTGCACGACCCGGGTCAGGATCCGCGACGCCCGCTCGAGGTCGCCGACCGCGAGCAGTGCCTCGACCGTGTGCATGTTGGCGTTCACGCCGCGATAGCCGTCCAGCGACGTCCACGCCTGGTCCCACTCCTCGACGACCATGCCGGCGTCCTCGTCCCAGAACCGGCGGTCGAGCACGTCCAGCGCGTCGGCGAGCAGCGCGTCGGCGCCGGGCCGGCCGGCGATCGCGGCCGAGGACGCCGCCAGCACCACGAAGGCGTGCTCGTACGCCGTCTTCGACCGCGTCACCGGCCCGCCGGCGTCGACCGCGGCCCACCAGCCGCCGTGCTCGTGGTCGCGCAGCCGCCCGGCGAGCGAGGCGACGCCGTGGTCGACGAGGTCGGCGGCGTACGGGCGGCCCATCAGGTGGGCCAGCGCGAAGACGTGCGTCATCCGGCAGGAGATCCACAGCTCCACGGGCCGGTCGAGCTCGGGCCGGCCGTCCTCGGACAGCCAGGCGAAGCCGCCGTCGGGGTGCACCGACGCCCGGGCGAACTCCAGCAGCCGGTCGCCCTCCGCCTCGAGGTCCGCGCGGTCCACGGGGTCAGCCTAGGGCGAGGTAGCGGTAGGCGTGGTGGGTGCTGAAGCCGAGCTGCTCGTAGAGCGCGAGCGCCGGAGTGTTGTCGCCGAGCACCTGGAGGTACGCCGTGGTCGCGCCGCGCTCGGCGCCCCACTCGAGCAGCGCCGCCATCACCGCCATGCCGAGGCCCTGACGGCGGTGCGCCGGGTCGACCTCGATGCCGCGGAACCCGATCCAGTCGTCGGCGTACGCCGCCACGCCGCGCGCGCGGTCGCCGATCCGGACCGTCACCAGGTCGCCCCGCTCGTCGTAGCCCGCGTCGTCGGGGACGGTCAGGCCGCGGAGCGCCCGGGATACACCGGCGATCTGGAACAGCGTGTCGGCATCCTGGCTCTCCAGGCCCCAGCCGTGGGAGCGGAACAGCGCGTCCTCGTCGGAGTCGGGCAGCACGGCCGCGATCGGGCGGCCGGTGCGGGCGGCGTAGAACTCGACCACCCGCGCGTAGTCGCCGTCGGCGCCGGAGGGTCCCAGGGCCAGCACCGAGTTGGCCCGGCGCGCGGTGGAGGTGGGGGAGTGCCGCAGGATCCAGTCGCCGAGCGGCTCGGTCTCCAGGTCCGGCCACAGCGCGAGCGCCCGGCGCTGCGCCTCGGCGGGGGAGACCCGGTGCCGCGACGGCGGCCGCGGCGGGACGGGCTTGCCGGAGACGATGTCGGCGACGGCGATCGCGAGCGTCGTCCCGTCCTCGCGCCGCAGCACGCAGGTCCCGTCGGCCCAGGAGAGGCAGACGCCGAGGGCGTCGGTGAGGGCCGGTCCGCCACTCGGCCCGGTCTCGCCGCGCAGCACCCGGCGCACCACGATCCGCTGGCCCACCACGTGGGGGCCGAGCATGTGCTGGTGGAGGGCCTGGTTCACATACTGGGGGTCTGCCGCCTCGGCCACACCCGGGATACTAGGCTGTGGTCGAGCACCTGCTCTCGTGAGTATCAGGAGGAATCGGTGACCTACGTCATCTCCCAGCCGTGCGTGGACCTCAAGGACCGGGCCTGCGTGGACGAGTGCCCGGTCGACTGCATCTACGAGGGCAAGCGGATGCTCTACATCCACCCCGACGAGTGCGTCGACTGCGGTGCGTGCGAGCCCGTCTGCCCGGTCGAGGCCATCTTCTACGAGGACGACACCCCGGAGCAGTGGAAGGGCTTCTACGACGCCAACGTCCACTTCTTCGACGACCTCGGCTCGCCCGGTGGCGCCGCCAAGATGGGCGAGATCGACCACGACCACCCGATGGTCGCCGCGCTGCCCCCGCAGGAACAGGACCACTGAGCCTGTTGTCCGGGAGCCCGTTGGTCGGCAGCCCGGTCTCCGGGCGGCTCCCGGACTTCCCGTGGGACCACCTGCTCGAGCACGGTGAGCGGGCCCGGTCGCACCCCGACGGGATCGTCGACCTCTCCGTCGGCACGCCCGTCGATCCCACGCCGGAGGTCGTGCAGGAGGCGCTGCGCGCTGCCGCGGACTCGCCGGGCTACCCGCTGACGATCGGCCGGGCGGAGACGCGCCAGGCCGCGATCGACTGGCTGGCGCGCCGCCACGGCGTCACCGGTCTCTCGCTGGGCGCGGTGCTGCCCGTGATCGGCTCCAAGGAGCTGATCGCCTCGATGCCGGGGCACCTCGGCATCGGCGCGGGCGACCTCATCGCCTACCCCGAGCTCGCCTACCCGACGTACGAGGTCGGCGCCGCGCTGGCCGGCGCCCGCGCGGTCGCCACCGACTCGCTGACCGCGCTCGGCCCGGAGCGGCCGGCGCTGCTCTGGCTGAACTCGCCCTCGAACCCGTCCGGCAGGGTGCTGCCCGTCGAGCACCTGCGCAAGGTCGTCGACTGGTGCCGCGAGCGCGGCACGATCCTGGTCTCCGACGAGTGCTACATCGAGTGCGCGTGGGAGGCCGAGCCGGTCTCGGTGCTGCACCCCGACGTCTGCGGCGGCAGCCACGACGGCATCCTCGTCGTCCACTCGCTCTCCAAGCGCTCCAACCTGGCGGGCTACCGCTGCGCGTTCGTCGCCGGTGACGCCGCCCTGGTCGGCGAGCTGCTCGCCGTGCGCAAGAACCTCGGGCTCCAGATGCCCGGCCCGCAGCAGGTCGCCATGCAGGCCGCGCTCGCGGACGACGCGCACGTGGTCGAGCAGCACGCCCGGTACGCCGCCCGTCGCGCCAAGCTGCGCGAGGCGCTCCAGTCCGCGGGGTTCCGCATCGACCACTCCGAGGCCTCCCTCTACCTCTGGGCGACCCGCGACGAGGACTGCTGGGACACCGTCTCCTGGCTCGCCGAGCGCGGCATCCTCGTCGCCCCCGGCGGCTTCTACGGCTCCGCCGGCAACCGCCACGTCCGCGTCGCGTTCACCGCGACCGACGAGCGCGTCGAGGCGGCCGTCAGCCGGCTCGCGGGCTGACGCCGAGGCGACTGGTCGTCGGGTCGGATCAGCACCTCCGGCTCGACGCGCAGACCGGGCGCGTGGAGCGCGATCGCAGGCAACGAGCACTTGCGGCCGGTGCCGGTGCCGGCGCCGGCGCTGGTGCCGGCGCAATTGCGCGGCAGGGGCGACTCGGGCGCGGTTCGGGCTGCGCTTGCGGCGCAATTGCGCGGAAAGGGCGACCCGGGCGCGGTCCCGGCTGCGCTTGCGGCGCAATTGCGCCGGTTGAACGCATTGGCCGCCTCCCCGCGGGCGACCCGGCTCACGCCGGGCCGGCGGCCACGGCCGGTGCGAGCGCGGCGCAGCGCGCGGTCGACCTCGGCGCGTGACGTCAGGCGGACGAGGCTCGACCGGGTCGCGACGCCCCCGAGGACGGTGAGGGCATCGACGACCGGCTGCACGCGTCAGGCGCTGAGCAGCAGGTGGTCGGCGCCGTCGGGCGTCAGGTAGTGGCCGTCGTCGAACAGCACGATCCCGTTGCAGAGCCGGCACCAGCCCTGGTCGGGCAGGTGGTCGTCG
Organism: Nocardioides pyridinolyticus; assembly: GCF_054653575.1. Classification (NCBI taxonomy): domain Bacteria; kingdom Bacillati; phylum Actinomycetota; class Actinomycetes; order Propionibacteriales; family Nocardioidaceae; genus Nocardioides; species Nocardioides pyridinolyticus. Next base: position 14,149 of record NZ_BAAIFY010000020.1, read on the forward strand.
ACCACGTGGGCGCTGCAGCAGTCGGTCGCGTCGATCTCGGGACAGCCGGGGGTGTGGGTGCACATGTCGGGCCTCCTCTCCCCGAAAGTCTTGCCGGGGGAGGTACGCCGAAACGGTGGTCTGGTCCGCCTGTGGAGAACGCCGGGTGGCTCAGACGAACACGTCGACGTGGACGTGGTCGCGGTGCTCCAGGATCGCCCGGTCACCGGCCCGGTCGGGCGCGTCGTAGTCGCGCCAGCCGTCGCCGGACCGCGAGCCCGAGGTCCAGATCCGGCCGTCGAAGATCACCGTCCTGATCGAGAGCCGGTCGGCCATCGCGACGAGGTACTGCGCCATCGCCCACCCGCGGATCTTGTTCTCGGCGTTGATCGGCCGGACGAACACGTCGACGGCGCGGCCCTCGTAGTGCGCCGAGCCCTCGATGTGGCCCGTGCTGACGCCGCCGGGCTCGAAGCCCCCCATCGGCGGGTCGGCGAACAGCTCGTCGATCTCCTGCCGGACGACGTCGGCGCGCCGGGTGAGACCGGAGTCGGTCAGCCGGTCACGCTCCGGCGCGGGCTCGCCGCCGATCCGGCAGCTGAACGCGTGCGGCGAGTTGCCCGTCAGCGCGGAGGCGAGCACGCGCGCGTCCGCCTCGTGGTCGGCGTACGCCTCCGGGAAGCCGGACCGTTGGACCCGCTGCGCCGCGTCGGTGACCTCCATCGACTCATAGCCCTCGACCTCGGCCAGCTCGTCGTAGAAGGCGTTGGTGGCGTACCACGGGTCGGTCACCTGCTCGAACGTCCCCCAGCCCTGGGACGGCCGCTGCTGGAACAGCCCGGCCGAGTCGCGGTCGCCGTGCTCGAGGTTGTAGAGCTTCGACTCCTGGTACGCCGTCGCGAGCGCGATCGTCGCGGCGCGGGCCGGCAGCCCGCGACCGACGGAGACCGCCGCGATCAGCGCGGCGTTCTCGGCCTGCTCGACGTCGAGCTCGACGGTCCGCCCGCCGACGGTGGCGGTGCACTCGTCGCTGCTGAGGAACGGCGCGACGTCGTCGAGCAGGCTCGAGACGCCGTAGCCGACAGCGGCGGCGACGCCGACACCGGCGAGCGCCAGCACGGCGACACCGGTGCGGATCCTCATGGGGCCATTGTCAGTTGGCGTGCAAAACCGAGTTCAGCGCGACGCCGTCGCTCTGCCACGGGACGGCCTCGATGGCGCCGGTGACCGAGTTGCGGCGGAACAGCACGTTGTCGGCACCGGAGAGCTCCAGCGCCTTGACCACGCGCGGCTTGCCGTCCATGTCGGTCACGGTGACCTTGGTGCCGGCGGTGACGTAGCAGCCGGCCTCGACGACGCAGTCGTCGCCGAGGGAGATGCCGATGCCGGCGTTCGCGCCGAGCAGGCAGCGGCGGCCGATGGAGATGACCTCCTTGCCGCCGCCGGAGAGCGTCCCCATGATCGACGCGCCGCCGCCGACGTCCGAGCCGTCGCCGACCACGACGCCGGCGGAGATCCGGCCCTCCACCATGGAGGCGCCGAGCGTGCCGGCGTTGAAGTTGACGAAGCCCTCGTGCATGACCGTGGTGCCCTCGGCGAGGTGGGCGCCGAGCCGGACCCGGTCGCCGTCGGCGATCCGCACGCCGGACGGCAGGACGTAGTCGACCATCCGCGGGAACTTGTCGACGCCGAAGACGGTGACGTGGCGGCCGTTCGCGCGCAGCTTCGCGCGCACGGACTCGAAGCCCTCGACCGCGCAGGGGCCGGCGCTGGTCCACACGACGTTGGTCAGGAGCCCGAAGACGCCGTCCATGCTGATCGAGTGTGGCGTCGCCAGCCGCGAGGAGAGCAGGTGCAGGCGCAGCCAGACGTCCTCGGTGGTGGCCGGTGCGGCCTGGAGGTCGGCGATCTCCACCAGCAGCACGTCGCGTGTGACACCGCGGTCGGTGTCGGTGCCCTGGAGCGAGCTCAGCTCGGACGGCGGGACGGCGTCGGCCGGCTTCTCGCCGAGCGTGGGCTCGGGGAACCACACGTCGAGGACGGTCCCGTTGCCGTCGATGGTCGCGAGCCCGAAGCCCCAGGCCTTCTGTTCAGTCACGGGAGCACAGCCTAGTTGGCTGGTACGGCGGCCCACGCGCCCGTCCAGCCCGAGAGCGGCTGTACGCTTGCGACACAGGCGTTCGAGCCGTCATCAGCGGCGAGCCTCCGGAAGAAAGCCCTCGGGTGAGTAGAACCGGACGGGTAGGCCCGTCACAGCCGTGAACGAGGGGCCGCTCCCGGGCGGCAAGTGAGGTGGTACCGCGGCACACGTCGTCCTCACGTGACGACGACGCACAGGAGACCACCGATGACCTACCCGAAGAACGACTCCGGCAGCGTGCCCTCGAGCCCGCGCTTCCCGGAGATCGAGGAGCGCATCCTCGCGTTCTGGGAGCAGGACGGGACCTTCCAGGCCAGCGTCGACCAGCGCGACCCGGGCGAGAACGGCGCCAACGAGTTCGTCTTCTACGACGGCCCGCCGTTCGCCAACGGCCTCCCGCACTACGGCCACCTGCTCACCGGGTACGTCAAGGACCTGATCCCGCGCTACCAGACCATGCGCGGCAAGCGGGTCGAGCGCCGCTTCGGCTGGGACACCCACGGCCTCCCGGCCGAGCTGGAGGCGATGCGGCTCAACGGCATCAAGACGACCGACGAGATCCTCGAGCTCGGCATCGAGAAGTTCAACGAGGCCTGCCGGGCGTCGGTGATGAAGTACACCGGCGAGTGGCGCGAGTACGTCACCCGCCAGGCGCGCTGGGTCGACTTCGAGAACGACTACCGCACGATGAACGCCGACTACATGGAGTCGGTGATCTGGGCCTTCAAGCAGCTCCACGACAAGGGGCTGATCTACGAGGGCTTCCGGGTGCTGCCCTACTGCTGGAACGACGAGACCCCGCTCTCCAACCACGAGCTGCGGATGGACGACGACGTCTACCAGAACCGCCAGGACCCGGCGGTGACGGTCGGCTACGACGTCACGACCGAGGGCCCGTTCCAGGGCGTGAAGCTGCTCGTCTGGACGACGACCCCGTGGACGCTGCCCAGCAACCTCGCGGTGATGGTCGGCGAGGACATCGACTACGTCGTGGTCGACGTCGAGGGCACGCGCTACCTGCTCGCGGAGGCGCGCCTGGCGTCGTACGCCCGCGAGCTGGGGGAGAGCCCCGAGGTGGCGTGGCGCGGGCCGGGCAAGGACCTGGTCGGCCTGGTCTACACCCCGCCGTTCTCCTACTACCTGGGCCACGAGAACGCCTTCCGCGTCGTGGCTGCCGAGTTCGTGACGACCACGGACGGCACGGGCCTCGTGCACACCGCCGGCGCCTTCGGTGAGGACGACAAGGTCGTCACCGACCGCGAGGGCATCGAGGCCGTGATGCCGGTCGGCAAGGACGGGAGGTTCACGTTCCCGGTCGTCGACTACGAGGGCATGCAGGTCTTCGACGCCAACCCCCACATCATCGACGACCTCAAGGCGACCACGAACGGCGAGCAGAGCGGCTCGGTCACCCCCGGCACCGTCCTGCTGCGCCGCGAGACCTACGACCACAGCTACCCGCACTGCTGGCGCTGCCGCGAGCCCCTGATCTACAAGGGCGTCTCGTCGTGGTTCGTCGAGGTGACCGCCTTCAAGCAGCGGATGCTCGAGCTCAACCAGCAGATCAACTGGGTGCCCGACCACATCCGCGACGGCCAGTTCGGCCGCTGGCTCGAGAACGCGCGCGACTGGTCGATCACCCGCAACCGGTTCTGGGGCAGCCCGGTGCCGGTGTGGAAGAGCGACGACCCGACGTACCCGCGGCTGGACGTCTACGGCTCCTTCGAGGAGCTCGAGCGCGACTTCGGGCGGCTGCCGCGCGACAAGGACGGCAACCCCGACCTGCACCGCCCCTACGTCGACGACCTGGTGCGCCCGAACCCCGACGACCCGACCGGGAAGTCGATGATGCGGCGCGTCTCCGACGTGCTCGACGTGTGGTTCGACTCGGGCTCGATGAGCTTCGCCCAGGTCCACGTGCCGTTCGAGAACGCCGACTGGTTCGAGCACCACTTCCCGGCCGACTTCATCGTGGAGTACATCGGCCAGACCCGCGGCTGGTTCTACACGCTGCACATCCTGGCCACCGGCATCTTCGACAAGCCGGCGTTCGAGAACTGCATCAGCCACGGCATCGTGCTCGGCTCCGACGGCAACAAGATGTCGAAGTCGCTGCGCAACTACCCCGACGTGCGCGAGGTGTTCGACCGCGACGGCGCGGACGCGATGCGCTGGTTCCTCATGTCCTCGCCGATCCTGCGCGGCGGCAACCTGATCGTCACCGAGCAGGGCATCCGCGACTCGGTCCGGCAGGTGCTGATCCCGCTCTGGAACAGCTGGTACTTCTTCCAGCTCTACGCCAACGCGGCCAAGAGCGGGCAGGGGTACGACGCCAAGGTCCGGACCGACTCCGACGACCCGCTCGACCGGTACCTCCTCGCCAAGGCGGGCGAGTTCGTCGGCGGCATGACCGAGTCGCTCGACGGCTACCACGTCGCGGACGCGTGTGAGCAGACGCTCGACTTCCTCGGGATCCTCACGAACTGGTACATCCGGCGCTCCCGCGACCGCTTCTGGGCGGAGGACGCGGCGGCGTTCGACACGCTGTACACGGTGCTCGAGGCCACCATGCGGGCGGTGGCCCCGCTGCTGCCGCTGGTGACCGAGGAGATCTGGCAGGGCCTCACCGGCGGCCGCTCGGTCCACCTGGCCGACTACCCGCGTGAGCAGGAGCTGCCGCTGGACCAGGCGCTCGTGCGCCGGATGGACAAGGTGCGCGAGGTCTGCTCGGCGACCTCCTCGCTGCGCAAGGCCCGGCAGCTGCGCAACCGGCTGCCGCTCGCCCGGCTGACGGTGGTGGGCACCGACCTCGGCGGGTTCGAGGACCTGGTCGCCGACGAGGTGAACGTCAAGGAGGTGCGGCTGCTGGCCGCGGACTCGCCGGAGGCGGCGGCGTACGGCGTCTCGCAGCGTCTCACCGTGAACGCGCGTGCCGCGGGTCCCCGCCTGGGGCGCGAGGTGCAGAAGGCGATCGCCGCCGCGAAGGCGGGCGACTGGGAGGTCCGCCCCGACGGCGCGGTCGTCTCGGGCGGGCTGCTGCTGGAGGAGGGGGAGTACGCCCTCGAGACCGTGGCCGGGGCCGCCGACGACGCGACGGCCGTCGGCATGCTGCGCGGTGGCGGCTTCGTCGTCCTCGACACCGAGGTCACACCGGAGCTGGCCGCGGAGGGCCTGGCCCGCGACCTGGTGCGCCAGGTCCAGCAGGCGCGCCGCGACGCCGGCCTCGACGTGTCCGACCGGATCGCGCTGACCGTCGCCGGCTCGGCGGACGTGGTGGCCGCGGCGACCGCGCACCGGGACCTGATCACCGCCGAGACCCTGGCGACGTCCTTCGACGTCACCGAGGGTGCCGACGGAGATCCGGTCGTCACCGTCACCAAGGAGGTTTGAGGTCCTCCTCCGCGCTGCATGATCCGCGGCATGGAACGTGCTCGGGCGATCTGGGGAGTGGGGGCTGCCTGCCTGGCGCTCCTCGTGACGGCGACCGCGTGCGGTGACGAGGAGGGCGGGGCCGGGTCCGGCTCGTCCGGCGGCTGGAGCGTGGCCGGCAGCGTCGCGCAGCTCCCGGCGCTCGAGGACGGCCCGCTCTGGATCACGACCGCGGACCTCGACGCCGTCGCCGAGGCCAACGGCCTGGAGACGCCCGACGGCGTCGACGACGCCACCCCCGACTGGCTGGCGACGATGACCGGCCGGGACGATGCCGCGGCGGTCGTGGTGCCGCCGAACTTCGCCCGGGCGTCCACGCCGGACGGGCTCGTCGAGTCGACCGGCTTCTGGTGGGGCGCGGCCGACTCGTTCGCGTCGGTCGCGGTGCCCTCGGAGGAGCTCAGCGTGTTCGAGGGCGAGGACCTGGGCGAGCCGGAGGCGACCGACCCGCTCCAGGTCGCGACCACCGACGACGGCGCGGTCGCGGTCTCGGTGTCGGACGCCCTGCTCCAGGACTGGGTCGACGGGGGCGCCACGACCCTCGACGGTGACGAGCAGGTGACCACCGTGGCGGGGGCGCTGGACGAGGCCGGGGCGATCTCCGCCGTGATCGTCGGCGTCCCCGACCCGCCACTGATGGTCGGCATCGGCTGGGTCGGCGAGGACGACGGGGTCGCGCTCGTGGCGGTCGTCTACGGCTTCGGCTCCGAGGAGGAGGCGAGCAGCGCGGAGGCCGGGCTCGCGGACGGGTTCTCCGAGCTCGGCGACCTCCTGCAGGTCGACGAGGTGGCGGCGAGCGGGAGCACGGTGACCGTGACGGTCCGGGTCGCCCCGGGCCGGGCGAGCGCTCCGTACGAGCTGCTGGTCGTCCAGCGCGACCTCCCGATGCCGCGGTGAGCCCCTCGGCGATCAGGCGGTGAGGCCGAGCCGTCCGGCGAGGCGGTCGAGCGAGCCGAGGACCTCGTCGGGGGTCTTGTCCGGCACGCCCCAGATCAGCTCGGTGGCGCCCTGCTCGGCCCAGACCGTCAGGTCCTCGGGGCTCGGCCTGGAGGCGATGAGGATCCGGATCTCGGGAGCGCCCTCGCGCCCGGCGTCGGCCCACGCCTTGGTGAGCGCCTCGATGTGGCCGGAGACGTCCTGCTGGGTCGGGGTGGTCATCCACCCGTCGGCGTTCGCCACGATCCACGCGAAGGTCCGGGGCCCGCCGCCGGCGCCGATGATCAGCGGGATGTGCGCGGCCGGCTTCGGGTAGGCCCAGGACGGCCCGAACGACACGAACTCCCCGTCGTAGGACGCCTCCTCCTGCGTCCACAGCGCGCGCATCGCCTCGACGTACTCCTTGAGCACCGTCCGCCGCCTCGTCGCCGGGACGTGGTGGTCCGCGAGCTCGTCGGTGTCCCACCCGAAGCCCGCGCCGATCTCCACCCGTGCGCAGGTAGCGGTCGTCGGGCAGCGACGCGTCGCCGGTGCCGGGGTGCGCCGCGGTCCGCCGCACCGGGATGTGGGTGTGCTCGGGCACGTAGAACGTGGCGAAGCCCCGCTCCTCGGCGGCCGTGCCCAGCGCGGCGGGGGTGATCCCGCGGTCCGAGGTGAACAGGACGAGGCCGGGGCGCATGCACCGATGCTAGAACACGTTCTATTCAGCGGAACTGCTTGGATGAGGGCATGGACGTGGACCTCGACCTGGACCTCACCGTCGACGCGGTCACGCTCACCGAGCAGCTGGTGAACATCGAGTCCGTCAGCCGCCACGAGCAGGCCATCGCGGACGCGGTCGAGACCGCGCTGTCGGCGTACCCCCACCTGACGGTGAGCCGGCACGGCCACACCGTCGTGGCGCGGACCGACCTGGGCCGCGCCGAGCGGGTGGTGATCGCCGGGCACCTCGACACGGTGCCGGTCAACGACAACCTCCCGGCGCGGCGCGAGGGCGCGATCCTGCACGGCCTCGGCACCTGCGACATGAAGGGCGGCGACGCGGTCATCCTGCGCCTCGCCGCGACGCTGCCCGAGCCCAACCGCGACGTCACCTACATCCTCTACGAGGCCGAGGAGATCGACGCGGAGTACAACGGCCTCCGCCTCCTGGCGCAGAGCGACCCGGAGCTGATGGCCGCCGACTTCGCGATCCTCATGGAGCCGTCGAACGCCGTCGTCGAGGCCGGCTGCCAGGGCACGCTGCGGGCCGAGGTCCGGACGACGGGGGAGCGGGCGCACTCCGCGCGCAGTTGGCGCGGCGTGAACGCGATCCACGGCGCCGCCGAGGTGCTGCGCCGGCTCAACGAGTACGACGCCCGGAGGCCCGTGATCGACGGGCTGGAGTACCACGAGGGACTCAACGCGGTGTTCATCCGCGGTGGGGTGGCCGGCAACGTGCTGCCCGACGAGTGCGTGGTCGAGGTGAACTTCCGGTTCGCCCCGGACCGGTCGGAGGCGCAGGCGGAGGCGTTCGTCCGCGAGTTCTTCGACGGGTTCGACGTGACCCTCACCGACTCGGCCCCGGGCGCGCTGCCGGGCCTGGACGTGCCCGCGGCGAAGGCGTTCGTCGAGGCCGTCGGCGGGGAGGTCAACCCCAAGTTCGGATGGACCGACGTCGCCCGCTTCACCGGGCTCGGCGTCCCGGCCGTCAACTTCGGTCCGGGCGATCCGATGCTCGCCCACAAGCAGGAGGAGCACGTGCCCGTGGAGCACATCGAGCGGTGCGAGCAGCAGCTCGTGCGGTGGCTCTCGTGAGGGCGAAGTTCAAGGGCCCGGTCGTCCAGCGGCGCGGCCAGGTCGACGCCGGCACGACCGACCAGCGGCTGCTCGACTCCCGCGGCCCGTCGGACTGGGTCCACACCGATCCGTGGCGCGTGCTGAGGATGCAGGCCGAGCTGGTCGAGGGCTTCGGCGCGCTGGCCGAGCTCGGCCCCGCGGTCGCCGTCTTCGGCTCCGCCCGGCTGGGCCCCGAGCACCCGTCGTACGCCGCCGCGGAGGCCGTCGGCCGCCGGCTCGCCGAGGTGGGCTTCACGGTGATCACCGGCGGAGGGCCGGGGGCGATGGAGGCCGCGAACAAGGGCGCCAGCGAGGCCGGTGGCGTCAGCGTCGGCCTCGGCATCGAGCTGCCGTGGGAGTCCGGCCTCAACGACTGGGTCGACGTCGGCGTGCACTTCCGCTACTTCTTCGCCCGCAAGACCATGTTCGTGAAGTACTCCCAGGGCTTCATCGTCCTGCCCGGCGGGCTCGGCACCCTCGACGAGCTCTTCGAGGCCGCCACCCTGGCGCAGACGGGCAAGATCACCAGCTTCCCGATCGTGCTGCTCGGGTCGGCGTACTGGTCCGGGCTGGTCGGCTGGCTGACCGAGACCGCGCTCGCGGAGGGCACGATCAGCCAGGGCGACGTCGACCGGCTCGTCGTCACCGACGACGTCGAGGAGGCCGTGGCGCTCATGGTGGCGGCGCGGGAGGTGGACCCGTCGTGATGTGGTTCTTCGCGATCCTGATCGTGCTGGCCCTCGGCGGCGTCGCGGTGGTGGCCGCCGGCCGCGGCGCTCCGCTCGCCGAGGTGTACGACGACCGCCCCGACGCCCAGGTGCCCGCGGAGGGCCGCCTCCGGCCGTCGGACCTGCGGCAGGTGCGCTTCTCGCTGGCCTTCCGGGGCTACCGGATGTCGGAGGTCGACGCGCTGCTGGACCGGCTCGCCACCCAGCTCGAGGAGGACCCCGGGAAGCGGCCCGCGGACGAGCATCGTAGCGACGACCAGTCCGGGTAGGGCACACTCCCTGTCCATGCCGACCGAGGCCATCGTCTACGTCCTGACCGCGCTCGCCGCGGTCGTGATCGTCCTGACCCGCCTCCGGCTGGGACGCGGCGACCGCGGGGCCGGCCGGCTCCAGACCGGCCAGGGCTTCGTCAACGTCCACACGATCGCCGGCGTGCTCGCGCTCGGCACGTGGGTCGTGTTCCTCGTGGTCGGCAACGAGGTGCTCGGCATCGTCTCCCTCGCGTTCTGGTGGGTCGTGGCGGTCGCCGGCCTGGCCATCCTCGTGCGCTGGCTGCCCAGCCGCGGCAAGCACGCCTCGGAGGGTCAGGAGGACAGCTGGTCGGAGGGGCCCGGCCTGTCCGTCCTCGCCCACGTCGGCATGCTCGTCGGCGTGGGTGTGTTCACCTGGGCCTACCTCACCTCCGCGGTCTGACCGTCTAGGGTCGGTGGCCATGCGCCTCGGGACCCTGCTGACCACCCTGTTCACCGGCACCGCCCTCGCGGCGGGACTGCTCACCTCCGTGCCGGCCCCGGCCGAGGCCCACCGCCCACCGGCGGAGCGCCCGGCCGTCATCGAGAAGCGGATCATCGGCCGCACCGTGGCGGGCCGGCCGATCCCGGCGTACCACCTGGGACAGCGCGGCTACCCCAAGGTCGTGCTGATCTCGACCATGCACGGCGACGAGGGCCACACCCGCCAGATCCTGCGCACCCTGCGCGACGGCAAGCCGATCCGCCGGCTCAACCTGTGGGTGGTGCCGGTCTACAACCCCGACGGCCTGGCTCGCGGCACCCGCAAGAACGCCCGCGGCGTGGACCTCAACCGCAACTACCCCTACCGCTGGGCCGACCTCGACGGCGACTACGAGTCCGGCCCGCGGGCGGGCTCCGAGCCGGAGACCCGGGCGATGATGGGCTTCCTGCGCGACGTGAAGCCGCGCTGGATCATCAGCTTCCACCAGCCGCTCTACGGCGTCGACACCGACACCAAGAGCCCGAAGTTCTCCCGGCGGGTGGCCCGCCACCTCGACCTGCCGCGCAAGTCGTTCACCTGCGGCGGCGTCTGCCACGGCACGATGACCGGCTGGTACAACGCGAACTTCAAGGGCGTCGCCATCACGGTCGAGTACGGCTCCCGGCCGTCCAAGCGGCTGATGACGAAGACGGCGCCCCGGCAGGTCCTGGGCATTTGGGACGCCGTCCGTCGGTAGGGCTTCGGTGGGATAGTCCCTGACGAACCGGGGGTCCGCCCGGCGTGTCGACCCCCACTTCGTCAGGGACTATCCCACCGGTCAGCGCCCCTCGAAGACCGGCTTCTCCTTCGCCACGAACGCCGCGACCGCGGCCCGGTGGTCGGCGGTGGCGCCGGTCTTCTGCATCATCCGGCTCTCGAGGGCCACGGACTCCTCGAGGGTGTGGCCGGCGGCGTACGCCACCGACTGGCGGATCGCGCCGAGCGCGACCGTCGGCCCGGCGGCGAGGCGGGCGGCGACCGCGGCGACCTCGTCGGCGAGCAGGTCGGCCGGGACGACCTTGGTGGCCAGACCGAGCTCGAGGGCCTCGGCGGCGGTGATCGTGCTCGGGAAGTAGAGGAGCTCCAGGGCCTTGGCCGGGCCGACCAGCCGCTGGAGGGTGTAGCTGGAGCCGGTGTCGCAGGAGAGCGCGACGTTCGCGAAGGCCAGGTTGAAGCCCGCGGTGTCGGCGACGATCCGCAGGTCGCAGGCGAAGGCCAGGCTGGCGCCGGCGCCGGCCGCGACGCCGTTGACGGCCGCGATCACCGGCTTGGCCATGCCGGCCAGCGCGGTGACGGTCGGGTTGTAGTGCTTGTCGACGGTCGTGAACAGCACGTCGCTGCCACCGTTGTTGAGCAGCTCGATGTGCTCCTTGAGGTCCTGCCCGCTGCAGAAGGCCTTGCCGCTGCCGGTGAGCACCACGCACCGCACGGCCGGGTCCTCCGCGACCTGCTGCACCGTCTCGAGCAGCAGCTCCTTGGTCGCGACGTTGAGGCTGTTGTAGGCCTCCGGGCGGTTCAGGGTGATGCTGCCGACGCCGTCGGCGACGTCCAGCAGGACAGGGGAGTCGCTCATGCGACGAATACTGTCAGGCGCCCAGGCAGGACGCGACGAAGCGGTCGGCGCCGGGCTTGAGCCGGGTGGCTTCGGTCGCGAACAGGGCGGCCGCCTCGCGGCCCCGCCAGTCCTCCGGCAGCAGCGCGTCGGGCAGCCCTGGGTCGGCGAAGAGGAACTTCCGCCACTCGTGGACGAGGTGGAAGCGCGCCGCGAACGCCGCCTCGTCCTGGTCGGCGTGGGCCGCGAGGTGCCGGCCGGTCAGCTCCTCCGCCCCGTCCATCCAGCGGTCGTACGACGCCCGCAGCGCGTCGAGGTCCCAGGCGTCGAGCGGGTCGGGGTCGAACCGGTCGGCGCGGGCGGTCCGGGCGGTGGCGCCCGCCCGCTCCAGGATCGAGCCGAGCTCGGCCCGCGGGTAGGGGCTCACCCAGACGTGGTCGGCGAGCTCGGCGTAGCCGACGAAGGCGAGGTCGGCGCGTAGCCGGGTGCGACCGGACCGGTCCGGCGGCGGGTCGACGAACGCGAGGTGCCAGTCGCCGTCCCACTCCGGCAGCCCGCGGCGGTAGACCCGGTTCAAGGTCTCGTCGAGGCGACGGTTGGCGCGCTCGGTCGTCCGGTAGCCCCGGCCGCCCTCGAGCTGCACCGGCTCCAGCCAGCCCTGCATCACCATCCGCGAGATCGCGGTCCGGACGGCGGGGGCCGCGATGCCGACCGGGTCGAGCAGCCGCACGACGGCGGCGACCGGCGCCTCGCTGCCGCGCGGGCGCAGGTGGTCGCCGTACACGTCGAACAACGCGGAGCGCGCCTGCATGGAGGGAGTCTGCCAGCCCCGTTTCGCCGGCCGTTCGTCCACCGTCTTCCACACCTGTGCTCCGTGTCACCGCGCGATAGGGGATACTGGTCCTCGCGTATGGCGCACAGGGGTCGCTCGGTGGTCCCTCTGGCCCTGACAGAGCAAAGGAAGGAACGCGGATGGCGGCGATGAAGCCGCGGACAGGCGACGGTCCGCTGGAGGTCACCAAGGAGGGGCGCGGCATCGTGATGCGCGTCCCGCTCGAGGGTGGTGGCCGCCTTGTTGTCGAGCTCAACGCCGAGGAGGCCGGCGCACTCGGGGATGCCCTCAAGGACGTCGTCGGCTGACCTGACTGGTTGACGACGTGCCCGAGACCCCTCACCTGACCCTCCCGCCGCAGGTCTCGCCACCGGGGTTCGCGCTGAGCGCTGCCCTGCCGCACGCCGTCCTCGGTGCCGAGGTCGCGGCGATCCCGGTGCTGCCCGGCGAGGCCGACGGCGACCCGGTCGTCCTCGGCCCGGGCGGCGAGGAGCTGTCCGACGTCCTGGGGATCGACCTGCTGGCCGTCCTCGAGCTCGACCGGGCCACGGGCCGCGCCGGCGACGTCACCTCGGTGCCGGTGCCGTTCGGAGCTCCGGACGACGCCGAGCCCCGGCTCGTGCTGCTCGTCGGCGTCGGGGACCAGCGCCCCGACGACCTCCGGCGGGCGGGCGCGGCCCTGGCCCGGGCGACCCGCGACCGCGCGTCGGTCGCGACGTCGGTCCCGGCGGTCGCGGGCGACGAGGGCCTCGAGGCGTTCGTGGTCGGCGCGATGCTCGGCTCGTTCGGCTTCCACTGGCGCTCGGCCGCCCCGGAGCACCGGCCGGTCGGCCGGGTCGTGCTCGCCGACCTGCCTGACTCGCTCACGCCGCTCCTCGAGCGGGCCGTGGCGATCGGCGGCGCCGGCTGGCGCTCCCGCCTGCTGGCGACGGTCCCGTCCAACCTGAAGAACCCCGCCTGGCTGGCCGCCCAGGCCGAGCAGATCGCGGCGGAGGCCGGGCTGGACGTCACCGTCCGCGACGAGGCCTGGCTCGCCGAGCACGGCTTCGGCGGCCTGGTCGGCGTCGGGCAGGCCTCGGTCTCGCCGCCCCGGCTGATCCGCCTCGACTACACGCCGCGCAAGGCCGGCCGGAAGACCCCGACCGTGGCGCTGGTCGGCAAGGGCATCACCTTCGACACCGGCGGCCTCTCGCTCAAGCCGGGCGAGGCGATGGTCAACATGAAGCGCGACATGACCGGCGGCGCCGTCGTGATGTCGACGATGGCCGCGCTGGCGGCGGTCGGCTGCCCGGTGCGGGTCGTCGGCCTGGTCGCCGCGGCCGAGAACGCCGTCGGCGGCAACGCGCTGCGCCCCGGTGACGTCATCCGGCACTACGGAGGACGCACCACCGAGGTCACCAACACCGACGCCGAGGGTCGGCTCGTCCTCGCCGACGCCCTCACCTACGCCGTGCGCGACATCAAGCCCGACGTCGTCGTCGACGTCGCCACCCTGACCGGTGCGATGAAGGTCGCGCTCGGCCCGCAGATCGCCGGCTTCTTCGCCAACCGCGACGCCCTGGCCGACACGCTGCGGTCCGCGTCGGTCGCCGCCGGGGAGCCGCTGTGGCGCTTCCCGCTCGCCGACGCCTACGAGAGCAAGCTCCACTCCCACGTCGCCGACGCGGACAACGCCCCGGGTGGGCCCGGGGCGATCGCCGCGGCGCTCTTCCTCCAGCACTTCGTGGGCGACGTGCCCTGGGCGCACCTCGACATCGCCTCCGCCGGTGACACCGCCGAGGAGTCCTTCGAGTGGACGAAGGGCCCGAGCGGCTTCGGCGCCCGCGCGCTCCTGCACTGGCTGGGCTCCGCGGAGCCGCTGGCCGGTCTGTGACGGCTACTCCGCCTCGGGCGACCAGACCTTCTTGGCGGCGAGCAGCCCGTCGCCGACGGGCAGCAGCACCGGCACCAGGTCCTCGCGCTCGCTGATCGTGCGACCGAGGTCGCGGATCGCGACGGTGTCCTCGTCGCGCTGCGACGGGTCGGCGACCCGGTCGTGCCAGAGGGCGTTGTCGAAGGCCACGACCCCGCCGGGGCGCAGCAGCCGCATCGCCTCGGCGAGATAGGCGCCGTACTCGGTCTTGTCGCCGTCGCAGAACACCAGGTCGTAGTGGCCGTCGGTCAGCCGGGGGAGCACGTCGAGCGCCGCGCCGGAGATCGTGCGCACCCGCTGGCTGGCGATGCCGGCCTCGGTGAACGACTCGCGTGCGAGCCGCTGATGCTCGGCCTCGATGTCGACGGTGGTGAGGACGCCGTCGGGGCGCATGCCGCGCAGCATCCAGAGGCCCGAGACGCCGGTGCCGGTGCCGATCTCGACGACCGCCCGGGCGTCGAGGACCGCGGCGAGGAACCGCAGCACGCTGCCACCCCCGGAGCCGATCGGCACGACGCCGACCTCTTCCGCTCGGGCCCGTGCGGCGGCGAGGACGTCGTCCTCGGCGACATAGGTCTCGGCGTAGGACCAGCTCGCGGGCTTCACGCGGCCAACGTATCGCGAGGAGGCCGCCCGATGAGGGAACACCGGCCGTGGCTCGCTCGTTCTCACGACTGACAGCGAGCCTTCGACGAGTGACACTGTTCTCACAGCGAATCTTCAGCAGGCATCCCTACGGTGAGGAAGGACGACAGCCGGTGTTCGGCGGACAACGCAAGGAGGCTCCGATGGAGACGACACAGGACGTCCCCTCCTGGGAGGAGATCGTCGAGCAGCACTCCGACCGGGTCTACCGCCTCGCCTACCGGCTGACCGGCAACCGGCACGACGCCGAGGACCTCACCCAGGAGGTCTTCGTCCGGGTGTTCCGCTCCCTGTCGACCTACACCCCCGGCACCTTCGAGGGCTGGCTGCACCGCATCACCACGAACCTCTTCCTCGACCAGGCCCGCCGCAAGCAGCGGATCCGCTTCGACGCGCTCTCCGACGAGAAGGCCGACCGGCTGACCAGCACGACGCCGACCCCGGACGCGGCGTACGCCGACCGCACCTTCGACGACGACATCGAGCGTGCCCTCGCGACGCTGCCCCCCGACTTCCGCGCCGCCGTGGTGCTGTGTGACGTCGAGGGCCTCAGCTACGAGGAGATCGCCGAGATCCTCGGCGCCAAGCTCGGCACCGTGCGCTCCCGCATCCACCGCGGCCGCGCCATGCTCCGCACCGCCCTCGCGCACCGCGCACCCACGGCCGGCCGCACCCGGATCGCCGGACCGGTGCTCGCGCCCTGGGGGTCCCCGACGTGATCGGGCACCTGGGCTCGCGGGTCAGCGCGCTGCTGGACGGTCAGCTGACCCCCGAGGAGACCGACCGCGCGTGGGACCACGTCCACACGTGCCACACCTGCCGTGACCGGGTCGAGCGCGAGGGCTGGGTGAAGACCCGGCTCACCGGGCTCTCCTTCGAGGTCGCCGCTCCCTGCGCCCCCGACTCGCTCAAGGGCTCCCTGCTCGGCGCGGCCGTGTTCGCGGGTCCCCCGGGCGAGGCCTACCTCGCGGGCGCCCCGGCCGGCCGGCGTACCGCCGTCGGCCTGGCGGCCATCGGCGGCAGCGCCGTGGGCGCCGCGGTGATGGGCGTGCTGGTGCTGGGCGTCGGCCCCGCGTCGGCTCCGGCGCCGACCACCCCGGTCACCTCGATCACCCAGGACGCACCGCGCACCCCGGCGCCGTCGACGGCCCGGCGGGCATCGGTTTCGCCCGACGGGTCAAGATAGGTCTGTGACGCAGGACGAACCCACCCAGCCGATCGGCCCGAGCGCTCCCCCGAGCGCGCCGCCGCCGAGCTGGGTGCCCCCGGTGGTGCAGTCGCCCCCGCACGCCTGGATGCCGCCGTCCGCCTCCCCGCCGCTGCCGCCGACGCGGCACGCCGCCCCGCGGGGCCGGGTTCCCGGCTGGATGTGGCCGGTCGTCTGCGTGCTCGCGCTCGTCGTGGGCGTGCTCGGTGGCTTCGTCGGCAGCCTCGCCCACGAGCGGCTCTCCGACGTCCCGATCGGCACCGTCGCGGACGGGCTGGACGGCGTCGACACCCTCAGCGAGGCGCCGCTGCCGGTGGACAACGGGTCGATCACCGCGGTCGCCGAGCGGCTGCTGCCGAGCACGGTGCAGATCTCCGCGGAGTTCGAGGGCCAGGAGGGCGGCGCGACCGGCTCCGGCTTCGTGCTGGACCGGCAGGGCCACATCGTCACGAACAACCACGTCGTCGAGGAAGCCCATGCCAACGAAGGCCTGATCGAGGTCGTCGACGAGGAGGGCAACCGCTACCCCGCCGACGTGGTCGGACGCAGCCCGGTCTACGACCTCGCCGTCCTCTTCGTTCCGAAGGCGCGCGACCTCGAGCCCGCCGCGCTCGGGGCCTCGCAGAGCCTCCGCGTCGGCGAGGCCGTGGTGGCGATCGGCTCGCCGCTCGGGCTGAGCTCGACCGTCACCGCGGGCATCGTGAGCGCCCTGCAGCGCCCGGTCACCACCGGCAACTCCGGTGACAACTCCTCCTACATCAACGCCGTCCAGACCGACGCCGCCATTAACCCGGGCAACTCCGGCGGCCCGCTGGTGAACCTGCGCGGCCAGGTCGTCGGCGTGAACTCCGCGATCGCCACCACCGGCGGCGCGATCGGCGGCGAGTCCGGCAACATCGGCGTCGGCTTCGCGATCCCGATCGAGCAGGTGCGCGTCACCGCCGACCAGATCCTGCGCACCGGCGAGGCTCAGTACCCGGTCATCGGCGCCCAGGTCCGCACCGGCGGCCAGCCCACCGGCGACGGCGCCGAGGTCGACGAGGTCAACCCGAACACCCCGGCCGAGGAGGGCGGGCTGAAGAAGGGCGACGTCATCACCGAGGTGGACGGCGAGCGCGTCGTGGACGGCATCGCCCTCATCGTCGCCATCCGGGCACACCGGCCCGGCGAGGAGGTCGAGTTCACCATCGAGCGCGACGGCGAGGAGCGCACGATCACCGTGGTGCTGGGCGCCGAGACGGGCTGACCGCGGCCCGGGACCGCCTGGGCCGATGGGTCGATGGGTCGATACCCACGGACGAAACGGAGGTGGAACCGGCGTCCGGACGACCGTTTCGCCCGTGGGTACGCCGACGGACCGCGCCGACGCCCACGGCCCGATAGCCACGGTCGATACGGATGTGGAGCCGGCGTCCGGAGGACCGTTTCGTCCGTGGGTACGCCGACGGAGCGCCGCCGACGGACCGCGACCAGACCCTCAGTCCGACTCGACGTACGGGTGCTCCTCGACGAACGCCTTCGTGTCGGCGTACATCTTCGCGATGAAGTCCTCGAGCGCGTCGGACTCGACCCGCCACTGGCCCCGCCCGCCGATCTTGATCGCCGGCAGCTCGCCGCGCCGCACCAGCGCGTAGACCTGCGCGCTGGAGGTGTTGAGCACCTCGGCCACGTCGGCGAGCGTGAGGAAACGGGGGGAGCCGGCCATGGCCCCATGGTCCCACCTCGCCCGACCCGGGACGCCGGGACGGGCCGCGCCTGTGGAGAACGGGTTTCGGAGGCGCGGCGGAGGGCGAGAATCCTCGCGTGAGTCTCGGCACGACCCAGAGCGCCACGCAGCGCCCTGCGGCTCCGGCGGCCCCCGCCCCGGTCCCGCCGGCCACGCGTGCCACGCGCTCCGGCTGGCGCGACCCCCGGCTGTGGGTCGGCGTCCTGATCGTGGTCGTGTCCGTGGTCGCCGGCTCCCGGCTGCTCGCCGCGGCCGACGACACCGTCACGGTCTGGTCGGTCGCGGCCGACGCCGGGCCGGGTGCCCGGCTCGACGTCGGCGACCTCGAGCCGACGCGCGTGCGGTTCGCCGACGAGGGCGATCTCGCCGCCTACTTCTCCGTCGACGACGAGCTGCCGGCCGAGCTGGTGCTGCTCCGGGGCGTCGGCGCGGGCGAGCTGCTCCCGCGCGCGGCCATCGGCACCGCCGAGACCTCCGCCGACACCGTCGAGCTCCCGGTCGCCGTCGACACCGAGCAGGTGCCGCCCGCGGTGCAGGCGGGCTCGGTCGTCAGCGTGTACCTCGTCGGCTCCCGCGACTCCGGCCCGCTGCTCGACGACGCGACCGTCGTCGACGCCCCGCCGCTGGAGAGCACATTCGGCACCACGACCGGTCGCCGCCAGCTCGTGCTCGCCGTGCCGGCCGAGGACGCCGCGGCGTTCCTCGCCGAGCTCGGCCGGGTCGACCAGCCGGTCCTGACCGTCGTCCGCCATGGCTGACTATGGCTGACCGCGCCCTCGTCATCGTGGTCGCCTCCGGGGCGGCCTGGGAGCCCGCGGTGCTCCAGCGGCTCGGCGACCACCCCGGCATCGTCGTGCTCAAGCGCTGCGTCGACGTCGACGACCTGCTCGCGGCGGCCACCGCCGGCCAGGCCGACGTCGCCGTGCTCGGCCTCGACTCGCCCGGCCTCGACCGGTCCGCGGTCGACCTCCTCCAGCGGTACGGCGTCCGTCCGGTCGCCATCGCCGCCGGCGGCGCCACGCTGGACGGCGGCCGGCTCCGCGCCGCGCGGATCGGCATCGCGCGGGTCGTCACCGACGACGACCTGGACTCGCTGCCCGGCGCCGTGCTCGCCGAGGAGTCTCCGGACACCGTCGTGCGAGCCCCGCAGCCCGGCGGGCCGCCCCCGGCGCCCGTCCCCGGATCGGCCGGCCGGGTGGTCGTGGTCTGGGGCCCGGCGGGCGCGCCCGGCCGCACGACCGTCGCCGGGGCGATCGCGTCCGAGCTGGCCCGGCGCAAGCGGCGTACCGTCCTCGTCGACGCCGACCCCTACGGCGGCGCGGTCGCCCAGCAGCTCGGCATCCTCGACGAGGTCTCGGGCCTGCTGTCCGCGGCCCGGCTGGCCGCGTCCGGCCAGCTGGAGGAGCGGTTCGGCTCCGTGCAGCGCGGGATCGACGGCCACCTGAGCGTGGTGACGGGCCTGCCCCGCGGCGACCGCTGGATCGAGGTCCGGACCGGCACCGTCGAGCACCTCCTCGAGGTCGGGCGGGAGCAGGCCGAGGTCGTGGTCGACACCGGCTTCTGCCTCGAGGACGACCCGGGCTCCGACTACGGCACCCGGCCCGGCCGCAACCGGATGACGCTCGGTGCGCTCGAGGTCGCCGACGAGGTGGTCGCCGTCGGCAGCGCCGACCCGGTGGGCCTGACCCGGCTCGCCCGCGGCCTGGTCGCGCTCGCCGAGCTCGGGCGCGAGCCGCACGTCGTCGTCAACCGGATGCGGGCCACCCTGGGCTGGTCCGAGCGCGAGATCGCCGCCATGGTCACCGGCTTCGCCCGGACCGCGAGCGTGCACTTCCTGCCCGAGGACCAGGCGACCGTCGACCGGGCCCTGGTGGCCGGCCGCACGCTCGCCGAGGTCGGCGACTCGCCGCTCGCGCGGGCGGTGGGCCGGGTGGTCGACGGGCTCTACGCCGCGAACAGCAAGTACAAGCCCCCCACGGTGAACGCCACCATGGCGAACAGCAGCGGGAGCTGACCGGTCAGCTGGTGCCGCTTGGGCAGCACCTGGATCGCGCGCTCATGCGCCGCGACCACCCCGAGCACGTGGCCGATGACGACCGCGAGCACCTTGATCGTGGCGAGCGCGGTCGGGTGGTAGTAGATCCCGTAGTTCGGGTCGTAACCGGCCGTGCCGAACCAGTTGCTGCCGTTGCTGAACGGGTCGGACAGGTTGACCAGCGTCTCCTGGCCGACGACCACGAAGTAGCTCAGGTAGTGCGCGACGAAGTAGCCGGCCACGATCGGGACGACCGAGTGGGCGAACAGGTTCGGGAGGTCGCGGCGCCGCAGGTCGTCCCCGAGACCGGTGAGCATGCAGCCGACGGCGAAGATCACGCCCGCGCCGACGCAGAACGCCAGCAGCGCCAGGTTGTCCAGCGTGTACTTGGTGAAGGTCTCCTGCGACTGGATGAACTGGATCCAGTCCTGGGAGTCCTTGAACGAGTCGAACGCCGTGCTGCCGAACAGCACCGCGACCACCGCCACCAGCCCGGGGCGCGCCGGGGTCGTGTCGAGGTTCGCGAGCGGCGTACGCACCACGAGCAGGTCGCCGCGCCGGCCCCAGACCGACATCCGGGAGACCAGGGTCGAGAAGACCTCGAACGGGTCGGCGCGCTCGTAGAAGGTGTTGCCGAACAGGGCGCCGCCGACCAGCATCACGGCGACGTACGCCGCGCACCAGAGACGGATCGGGCCGATCTCGGTGGAGTAGGGGTAGACGAGCTCCATCCACACGAACGCCAGCAGGCCGAGCGCCGCCGGCCAGTACCCGAGCCGCTCGGGGTAGGTGAGGACGCCGCGCTCGGGGTCGCCGCCGGAGATCTTCGCGAACGCGAGGTTGAGCGTGCGGACCGGGCTGATCGCCTTCCACACCGGGCCGAACAGCAGCGAGAGCGGCACCAGACCGACCCACAGCCACACGTAGAAGATGCCGAGCAGCGGGTTGTTGACGACGTCACGGCCGAAGACCGCAGCCATCGCGGTGTAGAGGAAGAGCAGGAAGCCCAGCGTGCGCAGGGCGATCCGCCACCCGGCGGAGTCGACGAGCCGGGCGATCCAGCCCGGCGCCGGGCGCCCGCTCGTGGCGGCGTCGTAGCGGGGGGTGCGCCACGCGACGGCGAGCACGGTGAACGAGATGACCAGCGCCGCCGTCGCGCCGGCGATGGTGAGCTCGGTCGGGATCGGGAGGTCCTTCGCCCCGCCGATGCCGTGCGCGAGCGTGATCCCGTCGGAGCCGCTCAACGTGCTGGGCAACTCAGCGGACTTCGAGCTGGACGATGACCTTCTCGAGCGTGTGCGACTCGACGTCGACCGTGCTCGGGGTGTCGATGCCCTGGATGGTCACGGTGGTCTCGCCCGCGCCGTACTCGAGCTCCTGCTCGGGGTCGGAGTGCACGTGGATCTCGCCGGGCTGGTCGGCGGTGATCTCCAGCTCGACGTCCTGGCCGGCGGAGACGTCGACGCGCTCGCCGTTCGGCGTGACGGAGTCGCCCTTGAAGGTCACCTCGATGACCTTCGGCTCCGAGCTGTTGCCCGCAGGCTTCTCCTCGTCGCCGCAGGCGGTCAGCGGCAGCGCGCACAGCAGCACGGTCAGGGTCGCGAACGCTCGTCGCATGAGCGGCATCCTCCGGGTGTGACGGATTCGGGCGTGACGTCTGCCAGAATCCCATGTTGATCCAACCGCCGGCACGGGTGTCCCCCTGATGACCAGACGGAAAGAGGCGGAGAGCACATGAGCGAGCGGCTGCGGCCGCGGGACGTGGCGTTGCTGGCCGAGGAGTCGCCGTCGACGCCCATGCACAACGCGACGGTCGAGATCTTCGAGCTCGGGGAGTCCGGGTTCGACTACGGCAAGCTCGTGCGCCTCGTCCAGGAGCGAATCTCGTTCGTGCCCCGCTACCGGCAGCGCGTCCAGACGGTGCCGGGCCGGATCGCCAACCCGGTCTGGGTGGACGACGAGAGCTTCGACATCGGCTACCACGTACGCCGGTCGGCGCTGCCGCGTCCCGGCAGCCTGGACCAGCTGCGGGAGCTGGTGGCGCGCATCGTGTCGCGGCCGCTCGACCGCAGCCGACCGCTCTGGGAGATCTACTTCGTCGAGGGCCTGGCCGACGGCCGGGTCGCGATCCTGTCGAAGTCGCACCAGGTGCTGGTCGACGGCATCCACACCGTCGACCTCGGGCAGGTCCTGCACGACACCTCGCCCGAGCCCAAGCTGCTCGGCGGCGACGAGTGGCGCCCGGACGGCTCGCCCTCGCCGTTCTCGTTGATGGCGGACGCCGTCAAGGACACGGTGACCGCGCCCGCCACGGTCGCGGACACCGCGCGCAGCGCCAGCGGAGCGGTGTTCCGCGGCGCCGCCGGGGCGTTGCAGTCCGCCGGCCGGGTCGTGGACGCCCTCACGAACCGGACGCCGTCCGCGGACTCGCCGATCATCGGACAGCTCTCGCAGCAGCGCCGCGTGGTCGCGATCAGCACCCCGCTGGCGAGCTACCGCACCATCCGCGAGGCGCACGGCGGCACGGTCAACGACGTCATCCTCGCGACCGTCACCGGCGGCCTGCGCGCGTGGCTGATGGCCCGCGGCGAGTCGATGCGCGGCGTCCGCCAGATCCGCGCGGTCGTGCCCGTCTCGGTGATCGACGACGAGCTCGAGGCGACCTCGCTCGGCAGCCAGATCGCGCCGCACTTCGTCGACCTGCCCGTCTGGGAGACCAGCCCGGTGGTCCGGCTGCACCAGGTGTCGTACTCCTTCCAGACCCACAAGGAGACCGGCCGCGCGGTCGCCGCGAGCCGCCTCACGAGCATCTCCGGGTTCGCACCGGCGTCGTTCCACGCGATCGGCTCGCGGGTCGCCGCCGCCGAGCGGCGGAGCTACCACCTGAACGTCACCAACGTCCCCGGGCCGCAGGCGCCGCTCTACGCCGCCGGCGCCAGGATGGTCGAGACCTACCCCGTGCTGCCGCTGCTGGAGGGCCACCCGCTGGCGATCGGCGTGACGTCCTACGACGGCAAGGTCTTCTACGGCATGACCGCCGATCGTGACATGCTGCCGGACGCGGACCTGCTCGGCGCGTGCGTGCTGGAGGCGCTCGACGAGCTGCTCGACTCCGCCACCGGCGGGCGCACCCGCGCCCCGCGCGGCCGCCGCAAGCGCAGACAGGAGACGAGCACGTGAGGGTCTACCTGCCGACGACGATCGCGCTGCTGGCCGAGCAGCACGCCGCGGGCGCGGTCGTCGTGACCGACGAGCTGGTCGTGGCCGAGGACGACAGCGAGGACGCCGAGTACGCCGCGCTGATGACCGCCGCGGACGCCTCCGCGGCCGTGCTCGCCGGCCCCGGCCGCCGGGTCGTGGTCGTCGCCGAGCTCGACCGGGAGCCCGAGCCCGGGTGGACCGTCCCGCTCAAGCGCGTGGTCGCGGTGCACGCCGACACCGAGGACCGGCCCGCCGGGGCCGACCCCGACGAGGACCTCGGGTGGTTCGCGACCCAGGAGATCCCGGACCTGTTCTGACGGTTACCCTCGCAGGCATGGACGCTGTCACCACCCCGCCGGCTCCCACCAACGAGCCGAACCTGACCTACGCGCCGGGCACCCCCGAACGGGAGGCCCTGGTGGTGGAGATCGAGAAGCTCGAGAAGAAGCAGAAGAACCTGCGCGGCTACGTCGGTGGACGGTGGAAGGCCGGTGGCGGCGCCGAGACCCAGGTGGTCCAGCCGCACGACCACCAGCACGTGCTGGGCACGCTGAAGAACTCCACGCAGGCCGACGCCCGCGCGGCCATCAAGGCCGCCGGTGAGGCCGCGCCGGGCTGGCGCGACATGGACTTCGACGACCGGGCGGCGGTGCTGCTCCGGGCCGCGGACCTGCTGGCCGGCCCGTGGCGCCAGCGGCTCAACGCGGCCACCGTGCTGGGCCAGTCCAAGACGCCGTTCCAGGCCGAGATCGACGCGGCGTGCGAGCTCATCGACTTCTGGCGCTACAACGTCCACTACGCCCGGGAGATCCTGGCCGACCAGCCGATCGCCAACAGCCCCGGGGTGTGGAACCGCACCGACCACCGTCCGCTCGAGGGCTTCGTCTACGCGATCACGCCGTTCAACTTCACCGCGATCGCCGGCAACCTGCCCACCGCTCCGGCGCTGATGGGCAACACGGTGATCTGGAAGCCGTCGCCGACCCAGCAGCTGGCCGCGTCGCTGACGATGGAGCTGCTGGAGGAGGCCGGGCTGCCGCCGGGCGTGATCAACATGCTGCCCGGGGACGGCCTGGAGGTCTCCGAGGTCGCGCTGGCGCACCCGGACCTGGCCGGCATCCACTTCACCGGCTCGACGCCCACCTTCCAGCACCTGTGGCGGACCGTGGGCGAGAACATCGCCGGCTACCGGTCCTACCCGCGGATCGTGGGGGAGACCGGCGGGAAGGACTTCATCGTCGCGCACTCCTCGGCCGACCCCGACGTGGTGCGGACCGCGATGATCCGCGGCGCCTTCGAGTTCCAGGGCCAGAAGTGCTCGGCCGCCTCGCGGGCGTACGTCGCCCGGTCGGTGTGGAACAAGATGAAGGACTCGCTGGTCTCGGAGATCGAGTCGATCACCGTCGGCGACCCGACGGACTTCTCGAACTTCATGGGTGCGGTCATCGACGACCGCGCGTTCGCCAAGCACCAGGCGGCGATCGCGCGGGCGAAGCGGTCCCGCAAGCTCGACGTGCTGGTCGGCGGCACGCTCGACGACTCGGTGGGGTACTTCGTGGACCCGACCGTGGTCGAGGGTGGCGACCCGACCGACGAGATGTTCACGACCGAGTACTTCGGACCGATCCTCGCGGTCCACGTCTTCGACGACGGTGACTTCGAGAAGGTCGTGCGGAACATGGAGTCGATCGCGCCGTACGCCCTGACCGGCTCGGTCATCGCCCGCGACCGCCGCGCCGTCGCGTGGGCGCAGGCCGAGCTCCGCTTCGCCGCCGGCAACTTCTACATCAACGACAAGCCCACTGGTGCGGTCGTCGGGCAGCAGCCCTTCGGCGGCGGCCGCGCGTCGGGCACCAACGACAAGGCCGGCGCCGCGGTCAACCTGCTGCGCTGGACCTCGCCGCGCTCGATCAAGGAGACCTTCGTCCCGCCGACCGACTACCGGTACCCCTACCTGGGTCGATGAGCGGTCGATGATCCTGATGCACATGGGTGCGCTGCACCCGGTCGAGAAGCTGCTGACGCTCGCGCTGGCCTTCGGACCGTTCCTGGTCCTGGCGGCGGTGGTCCTGATCCGCCGCCGCCACGACCGGGCGGAGGAGTCCCGGGAGGCTCAGCGGGACAGGTAGTCCCGGCCCGCCTCGTTCTCCGCCTCCAGCGCCTTGCGGAGCATGTGCGCGACCAGCTTCTCGATCTTGCCGGCCACCAGCGGGATGCGGACCCGGATCTCGAGGTCCACCTTCTCCACGGTGCCGCCAGCGGTCTCCTCGAGCACAGCCGAGCCGACCATCTCCCCGGGCTTGCCCGGGATCGACACGTGGACGTCGGCCTGCCGGCCGCCGGTCCAGGTCTCCTCCTGGACGATCTGGATCTCGTCGCCGACCAGCTTGGTCGCGAACGACGGCAGACCCTTCGCAGGCTGCACCTGGTCGATGGTCACCACGGTCGCGTCGCCGGACTCCGCCACGGCCGCGGTAGCGCGGAGCACCTTCATCCGGTGGCAGGCCCCCTCGCGGAACGCGGGGTCGGTCAGCATCGCGTAGACCTCGTCGGGGGAGGCGTCGTAGGCGAGCTCCATCGTCACCTTCGTGGTCATCGGCGCTCAGCCGCCAGCCAGGCGACGCCGACCGCGTGCTCGGCGTCCATGCCGGCGGCGATCCTCTCGGCGAGCAGCTTCTCCAGCTTGCCGCCGACGAGGGGGACCTTGATCTTCAGTTCGAGTTCCACGACCTCACGTGTACCCGATCCCTCGGCGCGCAACGTGATCGTGCCCCGCACGTCCGACGGCTTGCCGGGTGCCTCGATGCTCAGCGTGCCACCGGTCGAGTCCTCCCACTCCTCGTGCTGGATCGCCCGCGTCGAGTCGCCGGCGAAGGTGCGCGCGAACCCCGGCAGGTCGTCGGTCCGCTGCTCCTGGTCGATGGTGAGCGTGAACCCGTTGCCTGTGCGCTCGAGATGCACCTCGGCCGAGATCACGTCCTGCGCGGCGCACGAGGCCTCGCGGAACGCCGGATCGGCCAGCATCGCGAACACGTCCGCCGGAGGGGCGTCGTAGGTCAGGTCGTGTCGGAACTTCATGCGGACATAGTCTCAGCCTCATGACCGCCGAGGACGCCTCCGAGACTTTCGTCTCCTTCGGCGAGCAGGGTGCCCAGCTGACCTACGGGTCGTACCTCCGGCTTCCCCAGCTCCTCGACTCCCAACACCTCGAGTCGGACCCGCCGGCACACGACGAGCTGCTCTTCATCACGATCCACCAGGTCTACGAGCTCTGGTTCAAGCAGCTGCTGCACGAGGTCTCCTCGGCGCGCGACGCCATGCTGGCCGGTGCGGGCGGCGGTCGCCTGTGGTGGGCCCAGCACCTCCTCGCCCGGGTGCACGTGATCGAGCGGGTGCTCGTCCACCAGGTCGACGTCCTGGAGACGATGACCCCGCAGGACTTCCTGGAGTTCCGGCAGCGGCTCGCCCCGGCCAGCGGCTTCCAGTCGGTGCAGTTCCGGGAGCTGGAGTTCGTCTCCGGCGCCAAGGACGCCCAGTACCTCGACCGGTTCAAGGGCATCACGCCCGCCGAGCGGGAGCGCCTCGACGGCCGGCTCGCGGAGCCGACGCTGTGGGACGCCTTCCTCGCCGTCCTGCGCTCGGTCGGCCTGCCCGCGGACACCGACGCGGAGGTCTCGGCGTCGATGCGCAGCGTCGCCCACGACCGCGACCAGTACGCCGTCGTGTGGGCCCTCGCCGAGGCGCTGCTCCAGCACGACGAGCTCGCGGCGAGCTGGCGCGCGCGGCACGTCGTCATGGTCGAGCGGATGATCGGCAGCAAGTCGGGGACCGGCGGGTCCAGCGGCTCGACGTACCTCCGCTCGCGACTGCCGGTGCAGTACTACCCGCTGCTCTGGGACCTGCGCAGCGAGCTGTGAACTCGGGGCCCGGACTGGTGGGTAACCGATCCGGGGTCCTACTGTCGGATCGTGTCAACGGCGACGCGTGATCTCGACCTGTCCACCCTCCTGTCCGGGGCCATCGAGCTGGCCCGGAGCGGCAAGGGGACGGGGGGACCGCCGCACGACACCGTTGACCGGCTGCTGAAGACGTACTACCGACACGTCGCGGTCGAGGACCTCGCCGGGCGCAGCGACGTCGACCTGTACGGCGCGTTCGCGTCGCACTACAAGCTCGCGGCCAGCCGTCCGCAGGGCACCGCCCGGGTGCGGGTCTTCACGCCGACCACGGCCGAGCACGGCTGGTCGGCCGAGGGGCACTCGGTGGTCGAGGTCGTCGTCGACGACATGCCGTTCCTCGTGGACTCGCTGACGATGGAGCTCTCACGCCAGCTGCGCGACGTGCACCTGGTCATCCACCCGCTGCTCGACGTCAGCCGCGACATCACCGGCGCGGTGCTGGGCGTCCGCCCGGTCGACGAGGCCGACGACTCCTCCAACGACACCCAGGACGGCATGGACGGGGAGGTCCGCGAGTCCTGGATGCACGTCGAGATCGACCGGCTGGCCGAGGGCGAGGACGTGGCGGCGATCGAGGACGCCATCCAGCGCGTGCTCCGCGACGTCCGCGAGTCCGTCGAGGACTGGGCGAAGATGCACGCCCAGGTGGACGACATCGTCCGCGAGCTCGAGACCGCGCCCGAGGGCGTCGGCGCCGAGGAGGCGCGGCAGGCGCGCGAGCTGCTCCAGTGGCTGGCCGACGACCACTTCACGTTCCTCGGCTACCGCGAGTACGCGCTCGAGCGCCGCGACGACGGCGAGTACCTGCGCGCGGTCCCCGGCTCCGGGCTCGGCATCCTGCGCGCCGACCAGGACATGGCGGCGAGCGGCAGGCTGCCCGACGCCGCTGCAGCCAAGGCGCGCGAGAGGACCGTCCTGGTGCTGACCAAGGCCAACTCGCGCTCGACCGTCCACCGCCCGGCGTACCTCGACTACGTCGGCGTGAAGAAGCTCGAGAACGGCGAGGTGGTCGGTGAGCGCCGCTTCCTCGGGCTCTACTCCAGCGCCGCCTACACCGAGTCGCTGACCCGGATCCCGCTGCTGCGCGAGCGGGCCGCGGCGGTGCTGAAGCGGATCGGGTTCTCCCCGAACAGCCATGACGGCAAGGCCCTCATGGACACCCTCGAGACCTACCCGCGCGACGAGCTCTTCCACACGACCGTCGACGAGCTCGCGCCGATGGCCGAGCAGGCGATGCACGCCCGCGAGCGCCGGCAGCTGCGGCTGTTCATCCGCCGCGACACCTACGGGCGCTACGTCTCCGTGCTCGTCTACCTGCCCCGCGACCGCTACAACACCTCGGTCCGCGAGCGCTTCTCCCAGCTGCTCAAGGAGCAGCTCGGCGGCGAGTCCGTCGAGTTCACCGTGCGGCTGACCGAGTCCACGACCGCACGCGTCCACTTCGTGGTGCACCCGCCGAAGGGCTCGTCGATCCACGAGGTCGACACCGCGGACCTCGAGCGCCGCCTGCAGGAGGCGTCCCGCTCGTGGCGCGACGACTTCGCGATCGCCGTCCTCAACGAGTACGGCGAGGAGGCCGGCTCGCGGCTGGCCCGTCGCTACGCCGAGGCGTTCCCGGAGGCCTACAAGGAGGACTTCACCCCCCGGCGTGCCGCAGTGGACGTCGGGCGTCTCGAGGCGATCGAGGTCGGCGAGGACGGGACCGGCATCGACCTCGCGATGTACGAGGACCTCGACGCCGGCCGCGGCGAGGCGCGGCTGAAGGTGTTCCGCGTGGGACGTCCGCTGTCGCTCTCCGGGATCCTGCCGACGCTGTCGTCCATGGGCGTGGAGGTCGTCGACGAGCGGCCCTACGAGCTCGACGGCGTGGACCGGCCGACGTTCGTCTACGAGTTCGGCCTGCGCTACGGCAGCGCCCTGCCCGACAACTCCCGCGAGCTGTTCCAGGACGCCGTCCGCGCGGTGTGGGACGGCCACAACGAGATCGACGGATTCAACGCGCTGGTGCTGGGGGCCGGCCTGACCTGGCGGCAGGCGACCGTGCTGCGGGCGTACGCGAAGTACATGAAGCAGGGGAACTCGCCGTTCGCCCTCGACTACATCGAGGACGCACTGCGCAACAACGTCGACATCACCCGGCTCCTGGTGCTGCTCTTCGAGATCCGGTTCGACCCGGCATCGGACCGAGCGCGGGCGCAGATGGTGGAGGAGCGGATCGCGCGGGCGCTGGACGACGTCGCGAGCCTCGACCACGACCGCATCCTGCGCTCCTACCTGACGCTGATCCGGGCAACGCTGCGCACCAACTACTTCCAGCCGGCGGCCGACGGCACGACCAAGCCGTACATGTCGTTCAAGCTGGAGCCGTCGGCGATCCCGGACCTGCCGGAGCCGCGGCCACGCTTCGAGATCTTCGTCTACTCGCCGCGGGTCGAGGGCGTGCACCTGCGCTTCGGCGCAGTCGCCCGAGGTGGCCTGCGCTGGTCGGACCGCCGCGACGACTTCCGCACCGAGGTGCTCGGGCTGGTCAAGGCCCAGATGGTGAAGAACACCGTGATCGTGCCGGTCGGCGCGAAGGGCGGCTTCTTCTGCAAGCAGCTGCCTCCCCAGAATCCGGCAGGTCCGTCGGACCGCGACGCCTGGCTGGCCGAGGGCGTCCGCTGCTACCGCACCTTCATCTCCGGCCTGCTCGACATCACCGACAACCTGGTCGACGGCGAGACCGTGCCCCCGCGCGACGTGGTCCGCCACGACGGCGACGACTCCTACCTCGTCGTCGCGGCCGACAAGGGCACGGCGACGTTCTCCGACATCGCCAACGAGGTCGCGAAGTCCTACGGCTTCTGGCTCGGCGACGCGTTCGCCAGCGGTGGCTCGGTCGGCTACGACCACAAGGCCATGGGGATCACCGCCAAGGGGGCGTGGGTCTCGGTGCAGCGGCACTTCCGCGAGCGCGGCATCGACTGCCAGACCGAGGAGTTCACCTGCGTCGGCATCGGCGACATGTCCGGCGACGTGTTCGGCAACGGCCTGCTCTGCTCGGAGACCGCGAGGCTCGTGGCGGCCTTCGACCACCGCGACATCTTCCTCGACCCGGACCCCGACCCGGCCGTGTCGTTCGCGGAGCGCCGGCGCCTCTTCGAGCTGCCGCGGTCGAGCTGGCAGGACTACGACCACGAGAAGATCTCCGAGGGCGGCGGCGTCTACTCCCGCTCGCTGAAGAAGATCCCCCTGAACGACGCCGTCCGGTCCGCGCTGGGCATCGACGCACCGGTCGAGTCGATGACGCCGGCCGAGCTGATGCGGGCGATCCTGCTGGCGCCGGTCGACCTGCTGTGGAACGGCGGCATCGGCACCTACGTGAAGGGCTCGACCGAGTCCCACGCCGACGCGGGGGACAAGGCGAACGACGCCATCCGCGTCGACGGCGGCGACCTGCGCGTCCGGGCCGTCGGCGAGGGCGGCAACCTCGGCTTCACCCAGCTGGGACGGATCGAGTACGCGCGCGCCGGTGGCCGGATCAACACCGACTTCATCGACAACTCAGCGGGCGTGGACACCTCCGACCACGAGGTGAACCTCAAGATCCTGCTCGACCGGGTGGTCAAGGACGGCGACCTGACCGAGAAGCAGCGCAACAGCCTGCTGGCGCAGATGACCGACGAGGTCGCCGGGCTCGTGCTGGACGACAACTACGAGCAGAACCTCGCCCTGGCCAACGCGGTCGAGCACGCACCGTCGCTGCTGCACGTCCACGAGGCGTGGATCCGCAAGCTCGAGGGCGACGGCATCCTCAACCGAGAGCTCGAGGCGCTGCCCAGCCGCAAGGAGGTCCAGCGGCGGCTGGACACCGGCGAGGGCCTGACCGCACCCGAGCTGGCGGTGCTGATGTCGTGGACCAAGATCGTGCTGGCCGACGAGCTCCTCGACAGCGAGATCGCCGAGGACCCCTACTTCGAACAGGACCTGCGCGCCTACTTCCCGACCGCGGTCCGTGAGGGCTTCGGCGAGCAGGTGCACGACCACCCGCTGCGTCGGGAGATCATCGTGACCCAGGTGGTCAACGACCTGGTCAACGGGGCGGGCATGACCTTCTGGCCGCGTCTCGCGGGGGAGACCGGCGCGACCGCCGTCGAGCTCACCCGGGCGAACTTCGTGGCCCGGGAGATCTTCGGGTCACTGCCGATGCGCCAGGAGCTGAGGTCGTTCGACAACCGGCTCGACGCGGGCGTGCAGACCAGGATGCGCCTGGAGATGCGCACGCTCGTCGAGCGCGCCTCGCGGTGGCTGGTCAACAACCGGCGGCCCCCGCTGGACAGCCAGGGCACCGTCGAGCTGTTCGCCGAGCCCGTGCAGCGGGTGATGGCGCAGCTGCCCGAGCTGATGACCGGCCGCGAGCTCCAGGCGTTCCTCGATCGGCGTGCGCGCCTGGAGGCCAACGGTGTCCCCGAGTCGCTCGCGACGCGAGTTGCCGTCCTCCCGCCCGCGTACACGCTGCTCAACATCGTCGAGATCGCGCAGCGTGAGGACCTGGACCCGGCCGAGGTCGCGCGGGTGCACTTCGCGCTCGGCGAGCGGCTCGGGCTGCCGGCACTGGTCCAGCGGATCCTCGCGCTGCCGCGTCACGACCGGTGGCAGACGATGGCGCGGGCCGCGCTGCGCGACGACCTGCACTCCGTCCACGCCCAGCTCACCGCGCAGGTCCTGGCGACCACCGACCGCGACGACGCCGCCCCCGCGCGGGTCGTCGCGTGGGAGAACGCCAACGACGTGGTGATGCCGCGCGCCACCGCCACGCTCGACGAGATCTGCGCCGACGAGCACGCCGACCTCGCGCGACTGTCGGTCGGGCTCCGGGTGGTGCGGGGGCTGCTCGCCACGAACTGACGGCCGCCGCCTGCCGTTTGTGGGGCTGGTGGCGCGGGTACGAGCCCACGCACCAGATGTCCCGTCGAGTGCAAGGTGATCCGTCATGGGGAACAACGAAGAAGTCCGGGGCCTCTCCGAGGCCGAGCTCGCCGCCGAGGAGGGCACCTCCCTGCCCGACAAGGAGGTCGTGTCGATCCTCGACCTCAACGCCGACCTCGACCTGGCCATCGACGCCGCCGCCCCGATCGACCTCGGCGTCGCCGCGAACGCCAACGTCGCCGCGCCCATCAACGCCAGCGTCGGCGCGAACGTCCTCTCGGAGGGCTCGACGGCCCAGGCGCTGTCCGACCAGGGTGCGCTGATCAACCAGGACGTCACCGCGGACGCGACGGCGAACGCCACCCAGGACAGCAGTCTCGAGCAGGGCGCCTCGCCCGACCAGGCCGACGGCGCCGCGACCGGCGACACGGGCACCGCCGCCCCGGGCGTCGCGCTCCCGCCGGACGCCGGCACTGCCGCCGGCGACCTCGGGACCACGGTGGGCGATGTCGCCGACGGCGACCTGCTCAACGTGAACGTCGACCTCGCCGCCGACGCGAACGTGGCTGCCCCGATCAACGGCGCGGTGGCGGCCAACGCCAACGTGGCGGCGCCGATCGACGCCGCGGTCGCCGCGAACGTCGGCTCGGTCAACAGCGACGCCGTCTCGATCGCCCAGCAGGACGCGATCATCAACCAGAACATCGACGGCTCCGCGACCGCGAACTCCGACCAGACCTCTGACATCACCCAGCCGTGACCGCGACGGGGCAGCGCGGCGGGGGGCCTGCTCCGGACGGTCCGGTCGCCGCGCCGCCCGCGCCGGCGAAGGCGGACGGCGTCCAGCTCATGGGGGAGCTCCCCGGGTCCGGCTACCGGGAGCCGCCGGCTCTCGCGCGCCGCGCCGACGGGCAGGTCGTCCAACTGACGCCGTTGCTGTACGCGCTGCTCACCCAGGTCGACGGCCGGCGGGGGTACGCCGACCTGGCGACCGCGCTCGCGGAGGAGACCGGACGCCCGGTCTCGGGCGAGAACGTCGCCCAGCTCACCGACAAGCTCCGGCGGCTGGGACTCGTCGCTGCCGCTGACGGCAGTGATCCGGAGCTGAAGCGCAGCAACCCACTGCTGGGCCTGCGCTTCAAGGCGGTCGTCTCCGATCCCGAGCGCACCCGGCAGCTGACCGCGCCGTTCGCGCACCTGTTCAACCCGGTGCTCGTGGCGGCGGTCGCCGTGGCCTTCGCGTGGACCACATGGTGGGTGCTGTTCGAGCGCGGGCTGGCCGGCGCGACCCACGACGCCTTCGCCCGGCCCGGGCTGCTGCTCGCGGTGCTGGCCGTGACCGTGCTGTCGGCGGGCTTCCACGAGTTCGGCCACGCCGCGGCCGCCCGCCGAGGCGGCTCGACGCCCGGTGCGATGGGCGTCGGGGTCTACCTGATCTGGCCGGCGTTCTACACCGACGTCACCGACTCCTACCGGCTCAGCCGTGCGGGCCGGCTGCGCACCGACCTCGGCGGCCTGTACTTCAACGCGCTGGTCGTCGTCGCGACCGTGGCCGTCTGGTGGTTCAGCGGAGACGACGCCTTCCTGCTCCTGGTCGCCACCCAGGTCCTGCAGATGCTGCACCAGCTGCTGCCGTTGGTGCGCTTCGACGGCTACCACGTGCTCGCCGACCTCACCGGCGTCCCGGACCTCTTCCAGCGGATCGGCCCGACGCTGCGCGGCCTGCTCCCGTGGCGGTGGCGCGACCCCGAGGCGCGGGCGCTCAAGCCGTGGGCCCGGGCCGTCGTGTCCGTCTGGGTGCTCACCGTCGTGCCCGTCCTGGCCCTCACGCTCGTGATCCTGGTGACGACCTTCCCGCGGATCGTCGGCAGCGCGTGGGCCAGCAGCCAGCTGCAGTGGTCGGCGCTCACCTCGGCGTGGGGCGAGGCCGACGCCGTGGCCGTGCTCGCCCGCGGGCTCTCGGCGCTGATCGTCCTGCTGCCGCCGCTCGCCATCGGCATCGCCCTGGCCCGGGTCGCGCGGCGAGCGGGGACGAGCGTCTGGACCCGGACCGCGGACCGGCCGGTGCGTCGCGCTCTGGCCGTGGTGGTGGCGGCCGCGCTGGTGGCCGGTCTGGTGTGGACCTGGTGGCCGACGCCCGAGCGCTACCGCCCGGTCCAGGCCTACGAGGGCGGCACCATCGGCGACGTCCTGCCGGCCGCCCGGCCCGCCGGTGGTCTGGCCGTCGGCACCGAAGGCCGGGCCGCGATGGCCCTGCCCGCCGGACAGGCGATGCCCACGCGCGACGACCCGATGCTCGCGGTCGTCCTGGTTCCGAACGGCGACGGGACGGGCGCGCAGCCGACCTCCGCGGCCGGCGACTCCGCGGCCGGGACCGACGCCGCCCCCGGAGCGTGGGTCTTCCCGATCAGCCAGCCGCTGGCGCCCGGCGAGGGCGACAACCAGGCACTCGCGGTCAACACGACCGACGACTCGGTTACCTACGACGTCGCCTTCGCCCTGGTGTGGGAGGACGGGACCGGCACCGTCAACAACACGAACGAGGCGTACGCCCTCGCCAGCTGCGAGAACTGCGCCGCGGTGGCGATCGCCTTCCAGGTCGTGCTCGTCACCGGTGAGACCGACGTGGCGGTGCCCGAGAACCTGGCGGTCTCCGTCACCAGCGACTGCGTCGGCTGCCTCACCTACGCCCTCGCGGTGCAGCTGTTCGTGACGCTCGACGGCCCGCTCGGCGACGACGCGATGGCCGCCCTCGACCAGCTGTGGCAGGAGATCCTCGCGTTCGGAGCCGACCTGGAGAACGTGCCGCTCGACGAGATCCAGGACCAGCTGAGCGAGTACGAGGAACAGATCCTCGCCATCATCGAGGCGGACCAGGGTCCTCTGGCGCCCACCCCGACGCCCGGCGCCGAGATCTCACCGTCGGAGCCCACCTCGAGCACTGCGGTCTCCGGGTCGCCGTCGCCGTCCGGCTCGCCGACCGGGACGGCGAGCCCCACCGAGTCCGGCGCGACCTCGACCACCCCGCCGTCGGGCACCGGGAGCCCGACCCCGTCGAGCGAGCCCTCGGCCACCACGTCCAGCTCGCCGTCCCCGTCCCCGTCGTCCTCGACCACGTCCTCGGCCACGCCGACGCCGTAGGGGCCCGCCGCGGCCGGCTCCGCACCGACGCGCTCGGTAGGGTCCTCGCATGACCGACCTCGCGCGCGCCGGAGTGGCCGACACCGCCCGTCTCGTCGCCGGAGGGGAGGTCTCCGCGCGGGGCGTCGTCGAGCAGGCACTGAGCCGGATCGCCGAGCGCGACCCGGAGCTGAACGCCTTCTCCCGCGTGCTCGTGGACGAGGCGCTCGCCGAGGCGCAGGCCCGCGACGAGGCGCTGGCCGCGAACGGCCCGGTGGGGCCGTTGCACGGCGTCCCGATCGCCGTCAAGGAGGAGATCGACGTCGCCGGCACCGTGACGACGTTCGGCGGCGAGGGCAACTCCACGCCGGCAGCCGAGGACGCCGAGGTCGTGAAGCGGCTGCGGGCCGCCGGCGCGGTGATCGTCGGGAAGACCACGATGCCGGAGTTCGGCGCGTTCCCGTTCACCGAGTCCGCCTCGCGCGGCATCACCCGGAACCCGTGGGACCGCAGCCGCACGCCCGGCGGCTCCAGCGGAGGTACGGCGGTCGCCGTCTCGGCCGGGATGGTGCCGGCCGCCATCGGCGGTGACGGCGGCGGCTCGATCCGCATCCCCAGCGCCAGCTGCGGCCTGTTCGGCCTCAAGCCCGCGCGCGGGCGGGTCACGACCGCCCCGCACGCCCACCTGTGGTGGTCGCTCGGCACCGCCGGCCCGCTGGCCCGCAGCGTGCTCGACAGCGCGCTCGTCTACGACGCGATCCGCGGCAACGTCGAGGGCGACCTCTACACGGCGTCCGGCGACGAGCCGTTCGTCGACGCGGTCGGCCGCGACCCGGGCCGGCTCCGGATCGGCTGGACCACGAAGCCGGTGACCCTCGGGGTCCGTCCCGACCCCGTGCACACGCGGGCGGTCCGCGACACGGTCGCGCTGCTCACCGACCTGGGCCACGACGTCCGCGAGGTCGACCCGCGCTACCCGGACCCGACGGCCGCGTTCGTGCCGCAGTGGTTCGCCGGCATCCGCTCCGAGGCCGACCTCGTCGAGCACTACGACCGGCTCGAGCGGCGTACCCGCGAGACCTGCCGGCTCGGCTCGTGGGTCAAGCCGAAGGTCTTGGAGTGGGCGCTCGGCCAGACCGAGCAGGTGTCGGCCAAGGCGAACCGGGTCTTCCAGGACGTCGACGTGCTGCTCACCCCCGCGATCGCGCACCGGCCCCCGAGGGTCGGGCGGCTCGACGGCGTGGGCACCGTGCGGGCGTCGCTGCGCGCGATGCCGTCGATCGCCTACGCCGCGCTCTGGAACGTCGCCGGCAACCCGGCCGCCTCCGTGCCCACCGGCGTGGCCGCCGACGGCCTCCCGGTCGCCGTGCAGCTGGTCGGGCGGACCGACGACGAGGCCACGCTGTTCTCGCTCTCCGCGCAGCTCGAGCAGGCGCGGCCGTGGCCCCTGCTGGCCGGCGAGGACTCTCGAGCGGCTAGAGGAGCATCGCGACCGCGGCGGTGACGCCGACCAGCACGATCAGCGTGCGCAGCGCGGTCGGGTTGAGCCGGCGGCCGATCCGCGCACCGACGTACCCGCCGACGACCGAGCCCACCGCGAGCAGCACCACCGCGTGCCAGTCCAGCTCGGCGACGACGAGGAAGATGACCGAGGCGACCAGGTTGCTGGCCAGGATGGCCAGCGTCTTGAGCGCGTTCACGACCCGGAACTCCAGCGTCGAGCCGATGCCCAGCACCGCCATCATCATCACGCCGGAGCCGGCACCGAAGTAGCCGCCGTACACCCCGACGAGCGTCGCGAGGAACGTGGTCGCCGGCGACAGCCGGACGTGCTCGGCGAGGGTGTCGTCGTGCGTACGGCGCAGCCACCGGCTGATCCGCGGCTGCGCGCCGACGAGCAGGCACGTGCCGAGGATCAGCCACGGCACGACCGCCTCGAACACCTCGGCCGGCAGCGCGAGCAGCAGCACCGCACCGAGCACCGCGCCCGCGGCGCAGGTGGTGATGATCGCGACGGTGACCTTCGGGTGGACCCGCAGCTCCTCGCGGTAGCCCACGGAGCCGGTGAGGCTGGCCGGGACCATGCCGACCGTGTTCGAAGCGTTGGCGACGACCGGCGGGATGCCGATCGCGACCAGCACCGGGAAGCTGAGCAGCGAGGCGACCCCGACGGTCGAGGTCATCACTCCGGCCACGAGACCCGTGGCGACGATCGCCAGCTGCTCGAGTCCGCTCATCACTTCACCTTAAGCGGGTAAGAGCAAGGACATGGGTGCTGAATGGGTGGCGATCCTCGCACTGGTCGCGCTGTTCGTGATCGGGACGGTCCTGCCGATCAACATGGGGGCGCTCGCGTACGTCGCCGCCTGGCTCGTCGGCATGTACGCGCTCGACCTCGAAGAGAAGGAGATCCTCGCCGGAGTCAGCGGCGACCTGATCCTCACACTGATCGGCGTCACCTACCTGTTCGCGATCGCGCGCAGGAACGGCACCGTCGACCTGATCGTCAGATCCGCGGTCCGCGGCGTCGGGGGACGGGTGGTGATGATCCCGTGGGTCATGTTCGGCGTGACCGGCGTGCTCACCGCGATCGGCGCGGTCAGCCCGGCCGCGTGCGCGATCATCGGTCCGATCGCGCTCGGCTTCGCCGGCCGCTACGCGATCAGCCCGCTGCTCATGGGCATGCTCGTCGTCCACGGCGCCCAGGCCGGGGGCTTCTCGCCGATCAGCATCTACGGCACGATCACGAACTCGGTCATGGCCGAGAACGGCCTGCCCGACCGCGAGCTGACGATCTTCTTCGCCAGCCTGGTGGTGAACCTGATCCTCGCGATCATCCTGTTCGTCGTCCTCGGCGGCCGGAAGCTGGTCGGGAGGCGCGCCGATCCCGACGACGCAGTGCCCGACGACGCCCCTGACCGGGTCCCGGCGGCGCAGTGGCTGACGCTCCTGGCCTTCGTGCTGGTCGCGGTCGTCGCACTGATCTTCGACAAGAACATCGGGTTCGTCGCGATCACCGCCGCGGTGGTGCTCTCGATGATCAGGCCGAACGAGTACAAGGACACCGTCAAGGACATCGCCTGGCCGACCGTGCTGCTGGTCGCCGGCGTCTCGACCTACGCCACGATCCTGGAGCTCGCCGGGTCGCCGGAGTTCGTCGGCAACTGGGCGGCCGGGCTGAGCACGGTCCTCATCGGCGCGCTCGTGCTCTGCTACGTCGGCGGCGTGGTGTCGGCGTTCGCGTCCTCGACCGCGCTGCTGCCGGTGATCATCCCGATCGCGATCCCGCTGATCGCCGACGGCGGCATCAGCGCCGGGCTCTTCGTCGCCGCGCTCGCGGTGTCGTCGACGATCGTCGACGTCAGCCCGTTCTCCACCAACGGCGCCCTCATGCTCGCCAACAAGCCGGACTCGATCGCCGAGCCGGTCTACTACCGGCAGATCCTCACCTACAGCGTCATCGTCGTGGTGGCAGGCCCGCTGCTGGTGTGGTCCGCGCTCGTGCTGCCCGGTTGGTAGCGCTCTCCACGACCTCTCCACACCGTCTCCAAGGATCGACCCCGGGTCCACGGCGACCGTGAGGGGGTGAGGACGCGAGAGGACGAGTACGACGTCGTCGTGGTCGGCGCGCGCTGCGCCGGCGCCGCGACGGCCCGGATCCTGGCCGAGCGCGGGTTGCGCGTGGCGCTCCTGGACCGGGGGACGCCGACGTCCGACACGCTGTCCACCCATGCGATCGCGCGCGGCGGCGTCGTCCAGCTCGACCGCTGGGGACTGCTCGACCACGTCGTCGCCAGCGGCGCGCCGCCGATCCGGGAGGTGTCGTTCCGGGCGCCGGGGCTCGAGCGCGTCCTCCCGGTCAAGGACCGCTCGGGCGTCGACCACCTGGTCGCTCCGCGACGCCACGTCCTCGACGCCATCCTCGCCGATGCCGCGGTCGCCGCGGGCGCCGAGCTGCGTACAGGCACCACGGTCACCGACCTCCTGCCCGACGACGCCGGACGGGTCGCCGGGGTGCGGGCCGGCGGGCGGACGCTGCGCGCCCGGCACGTCGTCGGGGCCGACGGCCTCCGCTCACCGGTCGCCCGGCTCGTCGGCGCCCCGGTGCGCCGCGGGTTCAGCGCGGACGTCTCCACCTACTACGCCTACGTCGTCCACCCGTCCTGGCGCGGCCACGAGCTCGATGTTGCCGAGGACGCCTTCAGCGGCGCGTTCCCGACCCACGGCGGGGCCGCGTGCGTCTGGACGATCCGGCCGACGCACCTGCTCGACCCGGTCCGGACGGCCGGTTCCGCCCGGCCGGCCGCCTTCGTCGACGTGCTCGATCGGGTCGCTCCCGCGCTCGCCGAGCGGGCCCGCACCGGTGAGCTCGTGGCCCCGGTGCGCGGCGCCGTCTCTCTCCCGAACCACGTCCGCGCGGCGTACGGCCCCGGATGGGCGCTCGTCGGCGACGCGGGCTACCACCGTGACCCGATCACCGGGCACGGCATCACCGACGCCTTCCGCGACGCCGAGCTGCTCGCGGACGCGATCGTCGCGGACGACCTGCCGGCGTACGAGCGCGAGCGCGACCGCGCGCTCGACGAGACGTTCCAGCTGACCGAGGCGCTGGCCCGGTTCCCGGAGCCCGCCCGCTTCGTCGAGCTCCAGGTCGAGCTCGCCGAAGCCCTCGATCGTGAGGCGGCCGACCTCGCCTCACGCTTCACCCACCAGAGAGAGGACGTGGCATGACCACCACGCAGCAGCACCACACCAACGGAGTCGACACCGACGCCCTGTTCGCCACCATCGGCGCCGTCCGCGACGCCCCGGAGCTCGCACGCTTCCAGTTCCGCGCCCAGACCCGCTGGGTCGACGGCACCTACAACACCACGACCATCGACGGCTTCCACGGCGCCGGCGCCGAGCAGGCACGGGAGCGCCCGTTCGTCGTCGAGGCCGACCACCCGGCCGTGCTGACCGGCCAGGACCGCGCGCCCACGCCGGCCGAGCACCTCCTTCAGGCCCTCGGCAGCTGCCTGATGAGCGGGCTGGCGAACATCGCCGCCGCGCGCGCGATCCAGCTGGGGGAGGTGACCGCGCGGGTGGAAGGGGACATCGACCTGCTCGGGATCCTCGGCCTCGACGACAGCGTCCGCAACGGCTTCGAGCAGGTGCACGTCACCTTCCACGTGCAGGGCGAGGCCGAGGCGCGCGAGCTCGCCGCGCTCGTCGACCAGGCGCGCAAGCGCTC
Source organism: Nocardioides pyridinolyticus (assembly GCF_054653575.1). NCBI lineage: Bacteria > Bacillati > Actinomycetota > Actinomycetes > Propionibacteriales > Nocardioidaceae > Nocardioides > Nocardioides pyridinolyticus. The sequence goes on from NZ_BAAIFY010000020.1 coordinate 54,283, forward strand.
GGCCGTGTACGACGTCCTCACGAACGGGGTCCCGGTCGCGATCGACGTCGCGGCGGGCTGACCCCCTCCGCTCGGGCCGCCGGCGTGGGACCATGGCCTGCGTGGTCCTGATCCTGGCCGGCGGCCTGGAGCTCGACGAGACGGTGTTCGAGCTCCGCCGGGACGGCCACGCCGTACCCCTGGAGCCGCAGGCCTTCGACGTCCTCGTGCACCTGGTCCACCACCGCGAGCGCGTCGTCGCGAAGGAGGAGCTGATGGACGCCGTCTGGGGCGGCCGGTTCATCAGCGAGACCGCGGTGACCAGCCGGATCAAGCAGGTCCGCCGGGCGCTCGGCGACGACGGCCGCACGCAGTCCCTGGTGCGGACCGTTCACGGCCGCGGCTACCGCTTCGTCGGCGACGTCGCGGACGAGCCGGTCGTCGAGGACCGGCCGCCGGTCCGTTACACCGTGAGCGACGGCCTGCACGTCGCCTACCAGGTCAGCGGCGGCGGTGACCTCGACCTGGTGTTGATCTCCGGCTTCGTGTCGCACCTCGACCTGGACTGGGACGATCCGCGGCACGCGCACTTCCTCGACCGCCTCGGCCGGATGGGCCGGCTGCTCCGGTTCGACAAGCGCGGCACGGGCATGTCCGACCGGCCCTCCGGCGTACCCGACCTCGAGACGCGGATGCACGACATCCTCGCCGTGATGGACGCCGCCGCGTCGGGTCGCGCGGTGCTGGTGGGCTACTCGGAGGGCGTCCCGATGGCGCTGCTGATGGCCGCCCTGCACCCGGAGCGGGTGCGGGGGCTCGTGCTGTACGGCGGCTACGCCCGCCGCGGCTGGGCTCCGGACTACCCGTGGGCGCAGACCCCGCAGGAGCGGACCGCCTACACCGAGCGGCTGGTCACCTCGTGGGACTGGCCCGCCGACCTGCGCTGGCGCTGCCCGTCGGCGGACCGGGCGATGGAGCTGTGGTGGCAGCGCCGGATGGGTGCCGCCGCGACGCCGACCACGGTGCGGGCGCTCCTGGACATGAACAGCCTGGTCGACGTGCGCCACGTCCTCCCGACGATCTCCGCGCCGACGCTGCTGCTGCACCGCACCGGGGACAAGGTGCTCGACCACCGTGGGAGCGGCTACATCGCCGAGCGGGTGCCCGGTGCGGTACTGCGGCTGCTCAGCGGGAGCGACCACCTGCCGTGGAGCGACGCCGATCAGGTGCTCGACGAGGCGGAGCCGTTCGTGCGGTCGCTCCCCGAGCAGGAGCCCCACCGCGCGCTCGCCGCCGTCGTCGCGGTCGCTGGACCGGCGGCGGAGACCGCACGACAGACGCTCGTCGCCGGCGGCGGACGCCTGCGCACCCACGCCGACGGCACCCCGGTCGTGCTCTTCGACGGCCCGGCCACCGCCGTCCGCGCCGCGGGTGCCCTCACGGGGCCGGTCTCCGCGGGCGTCGGGATCGCGGAGGTGGTCGTCGTGGGCGGGCCGGTGGCGGGCGACGGGGTCGACCGAGCGATCGCGCTGGCCGAGGCGGCACCGCCCGGCGAGGTGCTGGTCAGCGAGACCGCGGCCGTGCTGCTCGCAGGGTCCGGGATCGACCTCGCCCCCGCGAAGGAGGGGTCCCGCGTCGTGTCATGACCCGGCGCGGGTCCCTGACGACGTCCGGCGTTGCTAACCTCCGGAGCATCTGGGTACTCGGTCGTCGCATCATCGGCTTCGGTCTCCGGCACACGTGCACACGAGGCCCAGGATGTGGAGTCGTGAGGAAAGGACAGGCGTGGCGGCGACGCCTGACCCTGTGGCCGCAGAGAGGCTCGCTGTCCTCGACGGCCTGGAGGCGTTGCCCGCCGCTGCTCAGGCCACCGACACCACGTTCGAATCGGGACCGGCCTCATCACCCCACGAGAGGACTCGTTCTGCGCGCACACGAGCCAGACGCCTGGTCCCCTCGTGGTCTCCGACGCCCGGACCGACAGCCGCTTCGCTGCGAACCCTTTGGTCACCGGGGATCCGAACATCCGCTTCTACGCCGGCCAGCCTCTTGCCGCTCCGACCGGCGAGCGGCTCGGCGCGATCTGTCTCGTCGACGACCGCCCCCGGGACCTCACCGACGACCAGATCGATCTGCTGAGGCTCCTCGCCGACTGGGTCGAGCGAGAGCTCGCGATGCAGGACGAGCTCGACCGGGCCGCTCAGGTCCAGGCCGACCTGCTGCCCCCAGCGCCGCCGCCGACCCGTGAGCTCCAGGTCGCCGGGATGTGCCATCCCGCACGCTGGATCGGCGGTGACTTCTTCGACTGGTTCACCCTGCCCGACGGTCGTGTCCAGCTGCTCATCGCCGATGTGATGGGCAAGGGGCTGTCGACCGGCATCGTCGCCGCGAACGTCCGCGCGGTCCTGCGAGCCGGCCTCCGCTTCAACGAGGCGGCCGAGGCCGTCACCCGTGCGGCCCTGGCGCTCGAGGACGACCTCGAACGCTCCGGGGTGTTCGTCACCGCCTTCCTCGCCCGCATCGACGAGCGGGACTGGAGCGTGGAGTACGTCGACGCCGGACACGGTCTGGCGCTCGTCCTAGGACCGGACGGCGCGATGCGGCGACTCGAGACCGGGGGACTTCCGCTGGGCGCGCTACGGGGGGAGCGGTGGAGCTCCGGGCGGACGGTCCTGCAGCCCGGCGAGACGTTCATGACGGCCAGCGACGGCTTCCTCGACCCGTTCGCCGACGGCGCGGCCGTCCTCGAGTTCGCGATCAGAGCGAACCAGGCGGCAGGCACCGCGCAGGATGTTGTCGACACGTGGGCCAAGCTGGCGTCCGAATTCGACCCCGAAGACGACATGACCTTCCTCGCCGCGCGTCGCCCTGCGTGAGGGGAGGTTCGACGGTCGATCTGGTGCGCCTGGTGCCTGACACTGCCGTCTATCCCATCAAGGGGTCGCGCTGAGCCAGCTCTGCACTCGCGCCGATGAGCCCGGAGCAGAACCCCGACCATCCCGCCTCGCAGTCGTGCGCGTAGAGGTCGGGCCTCCGCTGGCGTGAGCTCGTCGGAGCCGGGAACGGGAGCGGTCGACCTTTCGGCGCAATTGCGCTGAAAGGACGACTCAGGCGCGGTGCGGGCTGCACTTGCGGCGCAATTGCGCCGCTTGGGCGACGGCGGAGCTCGCCGACTCCGCCCGGCACCGAGACCTCAGCTGGCCTTCTTGGCGGCGGCCTTCTTCGTCGTCGACTTCTTGGCGGTCTTCTTGGCCGCCGTCTTCTTCGCGGGCGCCTTCTTGGCGGTGGACTTCTTCGAGGCGGTCTTCTTCGCCGGCTTCTCGTCCTCGTCGTCCTCGTCGTCCTCGTCATCGGCGGACGACTCGCCCCGGGCGGTCTTGGCCGCGTCGACGGAGCGCTGGAGGGCGGCGAGGAGGTCGACGACCTCGCCGGAGGACTTGGTGGAGGTGGCGGTGCGCTTCACCTCGCCGCCCTCGATCTTGGCCTTCACGAGCGCCTCGACGGCCTCGGCGTAGTCGTCCTCGAACTCGGTCGGGTCGAAGTCGCCCGCGAGGGTCTCGACGAGCATGTTCGCCATCTTGACCTCCTGCGGCTTCACGTCGCCGGTCTCGACGGAGAAGTCGGGGGTGCGGACCTCGTCGGGCCACATCATCGTCTGGAGCACGATCACGTCGTCCTTGACCCGCAGCACGCCGACGGTCGTGCGCTGCCTCAGGGCGACGGTGACGACGGCCATCCGGTCGGCGTCGAGGAGGGCCTGGCGGAGCAGGGCGTACGGCTTGGCGCCGCTCTTCTCCGGCTCGAGGTAGTACGACTTCTCGAACAGCATCGGGTCGATCTGCTCGGAGGGCACGAACTTCTCCACGGCGATCTCGCGCGACGACGTCGACGGCAGCTCGGCCATGTCGTCGTCGGTGAGGATCACCATCTCGCCGTCCTCGGTCTCGTATCCCTTGGCGATGTCGGCGTACGCGACCTCCTCGCCGTCGAGCGAGCAGACCCGCTGGTACTTGATCCGCCCGCCGTCCTTGGCGTGCACCTGCCGGAACGAGACGTCGTGGGACTCGGTGGCGGCGTACAGCTTCACGGGCACGCTGACCAGCCCGAACGACACCGCGCCCTTCCAGATCGCACGCATGGGGAAGCCTCTCTGGTTGTCGACCACGGCCAGTATGACCGTCGCGCAGCCCTCCACTCATCGAACGCCTCGCCGGACGTCCTGGTGGGGGTTGTACCCGAACACGGACGTCAGACGCCTGTTGTACGGCGACAGGCATGATGTCGGCATGCAACCCATGCTCGCTACCCGGGGGACCGCAGTGCCTTCAGGCGACGCGTGGGTCCATGAGGTGAAGTGGGACGGCATCCGGATCCTCGTCGAGGACGGCTCGTCCGGCCCTCGGCTCTTCAGTCGCAACGGCAACGACGTCACGGTCGCGTGGCCCGACATCGCCGGGTCGGCCTCCTCCCGCGACCTCGTCCTGGACGGCGAGATCATCGCGATGAACGATCGCGGCCTCCCCGACTTCCGGGTGCTGCAGGATCGGATGCACGTCCGCGACCCGAAGAAGATCGAACGCCTCGCCCGTTCGGCTCCCGCCTTCTACATGGCCTTCGACCTCCTACGTCTCGACGGTCGGGAGCTCCACCACGAGCCCTGGGAGGTCAGGCGCGAGCTCCTCGAGAGCATCGACCTGCAGGGCTGGCAGGTGCCGCCGACCTACGAGGACGGCGACATGCTCTGGGCCGCCACGCGGGAGCAGGGTCTGGAGGGCGTGGTCAGCAAGCGACGGCGCTCCCCCTACGCGTACGGGGTCCGGAGCGCGGACTGGATCAAGCTGCCCCACCGGCACCGGCTGTCCTACGTCGTCGGCGGCTGGCGCCCGCAGGAGGGCACGTCCGACCGCCTGGCCTCGCTGCTCGTGGGGGAGCTGACCGCCGACGGGCTGCTCTACCGCGGCCGGGTGGGCAGCGGCATCGGGCCGCGGCAGGGTAAGGTGCTGGCCGGGCTGGTCGCGGAGCTCGGGCGTGAGGCGAGCCCCTTCGACAACGAGGTGCCCCGCGTCGACGCGCGCGGCACGCACTGGCTGGACCCGGTCCTCGTCGTGGACATCGACACGCACGGCCGCGGGTACGAGCGACTGCGGCAGCCCTCGTTCCAGGGCGTCCGCACCGACCTCACACCGGAGGACCTCCTCGCATGAAGATCCTGGCCGCACTCGTCCTCGCCCTCACCCTCCTGGCGCCGCTCCCGGCCGACGCCGCCGCTCCGCGGCACGTCCGCCTCGACGGCGTCACCGTGAACCTGAAGGCCGGCACCACCCAGGTCGTCACGGTCAACCACACCGGCGGCCACCACGCCCGGGTCACGCTCTGGGCGAAGGACGGCGACGGCTGGGAGCGGCGGCTCCAGGCGACCGATGGCCGGATCGGCTACGGCGGGCTGGTCCGCGGCGTGGACCGGCAGCAGGGGACCGGCACGACCCCGCTCGGCACCTACGAGCTGCCGTGGGCCTTCGGCCAGGTGGCGGAGAAGCGGGCGTGGAAGCTGCGCTACCGCAAGGTCCGCCACGGCGACTACTGGGTGCAGGACAACGCCTCGGCGTACTACAACCGCTACCGCAACAAGAGCCAGGGCGGCTTCCGGTGGCGGCTGCCCGCGAGCGACCCAAACTCCTCCGAGCGGCTCCAGGACTACCGGCAGCAGTACGAGTGGTCGATCGTCACCAGCTTCAACCAGCGCCAGGTGCGCCACCGCGGCTCCGGGATCTTCCTCCACGTCAACGGCTCCGGAGCGACCGCGGGATGCGTGAGCGCGCCGCGCTGGTTCATCCGCGCGCTGATGTTCCGCCTCGACCCCGACCGCAGGCCCGTCATCGCGATCGGCAGGTGAGCGTGGCGGAGAAGGAGGAGGTCCGGGTCCAGGTCGACGGGCGCACGCTGACGATCAGCAACCTGCACAAGGTGCTCTACCCCCGCACCGGCACGACCAAGGGCGAGGTGCTCAACTACTACGCCCAGATCGCGCCCGTCCTGCTCCCGCACCTCGCCGGCCGCTGCGTCACCCGGATCCGCTGGCCCCACGGCGTCCAGGACACGAGCTTCTTCGAGAAGAACGCCCCGGGCGGCACGCCGTCCTGGGTGCACACCGCGAAGGTGCCGACCACCGGCTCCCGGGCGCAGTCCTCGAGCGACACGCTCGTGTTCCCGATCGTGGACGACCTCGCCACGCTGACCTGGTTGGTCAACCTGGCCGCGCTGGAGCTGCACGTGCACCAGTGGACGGTGGGTCGGAACAACCAGCCCCGGGGAGCGGACCGGCTCGTGATCGACCTCGACCCGGGTGAGCCGGCGGGGCTCCACGAGTGCTGTCAGGTGGCGCTGCTCGTCCGCGAGAAGCTGGCCGAGCGCGACCTCGAGGCCCGGCCGGTCACCAGCGGCTCCAAGGGCCTGCACCTCTACGCGACGCTGCCCCAGCGGCTGGCCCCCGACGAGTCGACCGCGCTCGCCAAGGAGGTCGCGGAGGAGCTCCAGGCCGAGCACCCGAAGCTGGTGACCGCGACGATGACCAAGGCGAAGCGGTCGGGGAAGGTCTTCCTGGACTGGTCGCAGAACGCCGGCTCGAAGACCACGATCTCGCCGTACTCCCTCCGCGGGCGGGAGCACCCGACGGTCGCCACACCCGTCTCGTGGGCCGAGGTCGAGGGCGGTGCGGAGGACCCGCTGGAACTCGGCCAGTTCCACTTCGAGGAGGTCCTCGAGCGGGTGTCCGAGCGCGGCGACCTGTTCGCCTGAGGCGCCCGGCGCCGCCCGGCATCTGTTACCCAACGGTGGCTCTCCGGTGGAGATCGTGTGGATCTGGCGTGGAACCGGCGGCCCTACCTTCATGGATGTAGCACCTGAAGCACCGGGGGGATGCTGATGACCACGACGACGATTGCCGCCATGGCGAGGAAGTTCCTTCTTCCTGTGGGCAGCGTCGTCGGTGCCGGCGTGCTGGCCATGGTGATGGGCGTCCCCTGGACAAGTGCCAGCGAAGGCTCCTCCGGGATCCGGCTGCTGGCGGACGACGACCAGGGCGCGACCTTGACCATCACCAAGATCGAGCCCGGGGAGTCTGTGTCGCGGAGCGTGACCATCCGGAACTCGGGCGGGTTGGCCTCGCGACTGTCGTTCCAGGAGACAGGAGACCCCTCACCGTTCGCGGACGGTGAGCTCCACTTGGTCATCGACCAGGACGGAAGGACGTTGTACGACGGCGACTTCGCCGCGATGAGCGACATCGCGCAGGACGTGGGAACGGTCGATCCGGGGGGGTCGAGCACGTTCACGTTCACGGTTTCGCTCCCGGAGGAGGCGCCGTTCGCCAACCAGGGCGAGCCGGCGACGGTCGCGTACACGTGGGTCAACTCGGATCCCGGGCGTGCTGAGGGTTCGTGGAGCGACTGAGCACCACGACGGGATGACAAACGACCGGCCGCGCGTCTGGGGGGAGCGCGGACGGTCACCGGCCGACCGGTGACGGGTCGGGCAGTCCGGCGCTGTTGGGGGGAGCGCCGGACGCCCGCCCGGACGAACCACACTCGGAGAGTCCCTGACCATGGAGATCACCACCTCCCCGCACCGCCCGGCGTCGACGCCGTGGGGGCGGCTGGTCGCGCTCGTGGTGGTCCTCGCGCCGGTGACCGTACTGGTCCTCCTGCCGATCGGTCTGGGTCTCCAGCGCTACGTCGTGACCGGCCACTCGATGGCGGGTGACGGTCCCGGCTCCATCTCGCGCGGCAGCGTCGTCTTCGAGCGATCCGTCCCGGTGAGCGACCTGCGGCCCGGCGACGTCATCACCTACCGCCCGCCGGCCTCCGCCGAGACGGACGGCCTGGTGACCCACCGCATCGTCGACATCGGCCCGCACGGCATCCGCACGCAGGGCGACGCCCGCTCCGAGCCGGACCCGTGGCTGCTGGAGCCCGACGGCCCCGTGGTGCCCCGCGTCGTCTTCGCGCTGCCGTACGTCGGCTACGCCTACCTCGTCCTGGGTGGCCCGCTCCAGTGGGTGCTGGTCGCGGCTGGTGTGGGCCTGCTGATGCTGGCGGTGAGCCGTGCGGCGCGCCGCACGAAGCCCGCCCTCACGTCGGCTCCCCCGGACCGGATCCGGGCCGGCGCGGGGGCCGAACAGTGACGACTGTCAACGAGCCCGGGGTCGCGCCCCCTATGCTCAGGGCCATGGCGCAACGAGTTCTGGTGGTGGAGGACGAGGAGGACATCGCGTTCCCCCTCGTGCGCACTCTGGAGCGTGAGGGGTACGACGTCTCCTGGGTGGACAGCGGCCAGAAGGCCCTGGACACCCTTTCGTCGGCTCCGGAAGTGGTGATCCTCGACCTCGGGCTGCCCGACATCGACGGGCTGGAGGTCTGTCGTCGTGCCCGCGAGGCCGGCTTCGAGGGGGCGATCATGATCGTCACCGCCCGGGCCGGCGAGCTCGACCGTGTGGTCGGGCTCGACTACGGGGCCGACGACTACCTGGCCAAGCCCTTCGGGCTGGCCGAGCTGCAGGCGCGCGTGCGCGCGCTGTTGCGCCGTACCTCCTCGCCCACGACGGCCGAGAAGCAGGCCACCGACGGCCTGCGGATCGACGTGGAGGCCCGGCGTGTGTACGCCGGCACGGAGGAGGTCCCGTTGACCGGCAAGGAGTTCGAGGTCCTGAACATCCTGGCCGCCAACCGGGACAAGGTGGTCTCCCGTGGTCGGCTCATGGCCGACGTGTGGGACGAGAACTGGTACGGCTCGACCAAGACGCTGGACGTCACGATCGGTCGATTGCGCCAGAAACTCGAGAGCGTGGGTGTGACGGATCGGGTCGTGGCCGTTCGGGGCGTGGGTTTCCGCCTCGAGGGCGGCACGGACGATGCGTGAGCGCCTGACCGTCGCCTTCATCGTCCTGACAGTGGTCCTGCTGCTGGGAGCGGGCGTCGTGCGCTCCTTCGTGCTGCGCGACCTGGTGCGGGAGCAGGAGGCGCAGCAGCTCCAGCAGGAGGTGGGCCTGATCGCGGCGATCGTCGAGGATCGCCAGTCCTCCGGCGGCGCCGTCGACGAGGAGTTCCTCCAGGCGCTGGTGGGCCCGCAGACCCGCCTCGAGCACGACCCGAGGCGGGGCGCGCCGGTGGTCGTCGAGGGCGACGACTACTCCGGCGACGACGACCCGTCCCAGGACCTGGCGGTCACCGAGGAGGTCGCGGGCGGCACGATCACGCTCAGCCAGTCCGACGAGGTCATCAAGGACATCGTCGGGCGCGACCTGGGCTCGATCGTGGCGCTGTTCCTCCTCATCGGCGTGGTCGCCGGCATCGCCGGCTTCGTGATCGCCTCGGCGCTCTCCTCGCCGTTCCAGCGGCTGGCCGTCGCGGCCGGCAACCTGGGTCGCGGCCGGTTCGACCTCGAGCTGCCGAAGACCCGGATCCCCGAGGCCCGCGCGATCTCGACCGCGCTGCGCTCCAGCGCGCTCCAGCTCGAGCACCGCGTCCACCGCGAGCGCGACTTCGCCGAGCACGCGTCCCACGTCCTCAAGACCCCGCTCACCGGCCTCCGGCTCGAGCTCGAGGAGCTCACGCTGCGCGACGACGTCCCCGAGGACGTCAAGGAGGCCGCCGCCCGCAGCCTGGCCGCCGTCGACGACGTCAGCGCGATCGCGGGCGAGCTGGTCGAGCTGTCCCGCCGGGGCAGCCTGGTCGCGGGCTCGGAGCTGCCGCTGGTCGACCTGGCGACCCAGCTGGCGCAGCGCTGGGCGGACCGCCTCGGCGTCCGCAGCCGCACGCTGACCGCCGCGGCCGAGGGCAACCTGGCGCTGACCTACACGCCGGGCCCGGTCGAGCACGTCACGGACCTGCTGCTGGCCGACGTGGTCCGTCGCAGCAGCGGGCTGGTGCGGCTGGTGTTCCACGGCGAGGAGGCCGGCCAGCTCCGCATCCGGGTGGAGGCCGAGGGTCGGGCCGCCGAGAACGGCGAGGACACCCTGGACCGGATCGGCCAGGCCCGCGCGGTCGTGGAGTCGTTGGGCGGACGGGTGCTGGGCGAGCACCCCGCGGACGGCATCGAGGCCCTGCTGCCTCGTCGCTAGGGGGCCGCTAGGGGGCCGCTAGGTGCTGGGAGGATGGCGCCATGACCTCGCGGCCGATCGAGACCTGGCTGACCGACATGGACGGCGTGCTCGTGCACGAGGACGTGCCGATCCCAGGTGCCCAGGAGTTCATCGAACGGCTCAAGGCCTCCGGCCGCCGGTTCCTCGTGCTCACGAACAACTCGATCTTCACCCCGCGCGACCTGCGGGCCCGCCTGCTCGGCAGCGGCATCGACGTGCCCGAGGAGGCGATCTGGACCTCGGCGCTCGCCACGGCGCAGTTCCTCGCTGAGCAGCGGCCGAACGGCACGGCGTACGTCGTGGGCGAGGCGGGGATCACCACCGCGCTGCACGACATCGGCTACGTGATGACCGACCGGGACCCCGACTACGTGGTGCTGGGGGAGACCCGCACCTACTCCTTCGAGGCGATCACCCGCGCCATCCGGCTGGTCGCCGCGGGCGCCCGCTTCATCGCCACCAACCCCGACCCGAGCGGGCCGAGCCAGCACGGCATGCTCCCCGCGACCGGGTCGGTCGCCGCGCTGATCAGCACCGCGACCGGACGCACGCCGTACTTCATCGGCAAGCCGAACCCCCTGATGATGCGCAGCGCCCTGAACCGCCTCGAGGCGCACTCCGAGACCACGGTGATGGTCGGGGACCGGATGGACACCGACATCATCAGCGGCCTGGAGGCGGGGCTGCGGACCATGCTGGTCACGACCGGCTCGACCCGTCCCGAGCAGGTCGAGACCTTCCCGTACCGGCCGACGCACGTGGTCGACTCCGTCGCCGACCTGATCGAGCTGGTCGCGGGAACCACAGCCGTGTGACTGTGTGACCTTCAACTACTCCTCGGTCACGGCTCCCGCGGGGAGTGTGGCCGGGGCCACGCGGATCCGGGGTGGGCGGTTCGCGCGCGCCCGGATCGTGTGGTTACGGTCCTGGCTCGCCTGCACCAGGCAGGCACCCGCCCCGGCACGCCGAGTCCTGCCCGCCGGGGGCACGGGATCGAGTCCTCGGGCAGGAGTGGGGGACCCACCTTCGCCGCCGACGACACCGCCGGCGGCTCGGGGTGAAGCCACCAGCACGGTGGCCGGACACCTTCTGCGTCCGAACCCGACAGCTCACCTCACAGGCGCCGGAAGGAACCATGCTCACCAAGCACGTCCTGCGCGCCGTCGCGAGCGGCGCCCTCGCCGTCGGGCTGCTGGCCACCGCGCCGACCGCCGACGCCCACGCCGCCGCCCAGTCCTCGGAGCGCCAGCAGCAGTCGCACCGCGAGCGCACCGCGAAGAAGATCGTCTCCGCCCTGGAGATCGCCCGGAAGCAGAAGGGCGATCCCTACCGGTACGGCGCCGCCGGTCCCGGGGCCTTCGACTGCTCCGGCCTCACCTACTTCGCCTTCCGCCGGGCCGGCTTCGGCAACATCCCGCGGACGTCGTCGGCGCAGGCGGGCTTCGCCCACCGGATCAGCCGGGCCAAGATGCAGCGCGGCGACCTGATGTTCTTCTACGACGGCGGCGGCGTCTACCACGTCGGCGTGTTCGCGGGCGCCGCCAAGGGGCAGCGCTACGTGCTGCACTCGCCGTACTCCGGCACGCGGGTGCGCACCGACCGGGTGTGGACCGACCGGTGGTTCCCGGGGACGCTCCGCTTCCGCTGAGCTACTTCCACTCCACGGAGGCCAGCACCGAGTCGATGATCTGCTGCTGCTCCTGCGCCGGGGTGTCCCTGTCCAGGAGGAACTCGATCACGGCCAGGCTGTCGTTGTGGCTGGTGCCGAACTGCTCGAAGCGCGTGTAGGGGTCGTTGGGACCGGCGACGTGGTACCACTCCACCCCGGCGATCTCGACGGGGTCCAGCTGCTTCGAGCGCTTCCGGATGTCGAGGGTGTACTGGGCCAGACCCTCCAGTGAGGGCTCGTCCTGGCCCGGCAGGTCGCTGAGCGACACGTGGCTGTAGGAATCGGGGTCGTAGGCCTGGAGGAGGAACGTCGACAGCGGGTCGTTCTTCTTCCAGCCCTCGGGCGCGTTCATCCGGATCCGGTCCAGGTCGATGAGGAAGCCGGACGCCGGCTCCACCGCAGGCTCGGACGCCGACGGGTCGGCGGCGGCGGACGTCGTCGCGTCGGTCGGCGTACCGGTGGGGACGGCCTCCGGGTCGTCGCCGTCGCCGCACCCGGCGAGCAGGAGGGTCGCCGCGACGAGACTGGCGAGGATGGTCCGGCGCAAGATGGGGCTCCTGGGGGTCCGAGAGTGGTGACGACCGTAGCCGGTCGAGATCGGTCTACCCGTCCTGGTTTCGTTCTACCCCGGCCTGGGCAGGGGACTTCCCGGAGTGAAGGCAACGGCGGGACGCGGACGCGCGGCCACGCTCTCGGGCACAGGGGGAACACAGCAGAATGAGAGTTCTCGATTTTCTCGGCACCATCGGGGTCGACCGCGAGACGATCGGCCGGATCAGCGCGATGCTGGAAGAGACCGGCGGGATACTCCGGGAGAGCCGGCCGTCGGGCCAGACCGAGGGGGCGTTCGGCGCGTCGCCCGCGGGCCGTGACCTCGACGCCCAGACGATGACGGCGCACCACCACGTCGTCGAGGCACTCGAGGAGATGATGGCGGGCTTCCGCGCGTTCGCCGGCAATGTCGAGAAGTTCGGCACCGACATCCTCGGCCTCGACGAGGACGTGCAGGCGCAGCTCCTGCGCGGGACCCGCGCGGCCGCGACGTACGCCTCCGACGGCGACTTCCACGACAACGGCATCGCCCCTCCGGCTTCCGACGGGGGCGGTGCGGGCCACGGGGGTGACCACTGATGCCCGGTCCGGAGGAGCGCCGGCTGATCCAGGCGCTGAACGGCATCATGCCGGGTCGCGCCGGCGGCGGTGCGCAGGAGTGGGACGAGTGTGCTGAGATCCTGGTACAGCTCGGTCAACGCCTCCACGCGACCACGATGCCGATCCCGCCCGGCGAGGCCGGCGCGCAGACCGCGCAGGCGATGGACACCGCGTTCAAGCGCTCGGCGACCGCGATGATCGAGCGCGCCGAGAAGCTGCGCCACGGCGTCCGAGCACTGCGTGACGCCCAGGGCGTGATGGAGGACGCGCGCACGGCGTACGAGACCCTCGGTCCGGAGACCTCGGGCCCAGGTGAGTTCCGGTCCACCGCGGACCCGAAGTCCCCGGAGTACATCACCGCCAAGCAGCAGCACGGCGCCGCGGAGGCGGCCCACCTCGAGGAGCAGCAGCGCCGCGAGCGCGTCTCCAAGCATTGGGCCGACCAGCTCGACGCGACGTTCACGAAGTCCGCGGGCACCATGCGCGAGATCCACGGTGAGCCGCCCCCGCCGCCTCCGCCGAGCGGCTACCAGGGCAGCCACCGGGGAGTCTCGGCGCCCGGTGGCGGCGTCGGTGGCCACACCGCCCCCTCCGGTGGCGGCGTGGGCACTCCCGGCGGCCGCGGCGAGCACCACCTCGCCCCCACGGGTGGCGACGTCGGCACTCCCGGTGGCAGCGGCGGCGAGCACAACCTCCCGCCCACCGGCAGCGGCGGCACGCCGCAGGGCACCCCGCTGACGCCCTACGACCCGGGCACGCCAGGGGGTACGACGACCGTCGGCGGCACCACCGGCGGGGGCGTCAGCCCCGCGGCCGGGCTCGGTGTCGCCGGGGCCGCAGGCGGTGCCGCTGCGGGAGGCATCATCGGTGCCGGCCTCGCCACGGGAGGCCTCCGCGGCGCCATCACCCCGGCCCTGGTCAACCCCGGCACCGCCGCGAGCGGTGTCCGCGGGATCGGCGCCACCTCACGCACCGGCGTGTCCGGTGCCCTCGGTCGCCCGGCCGGCGTGTCCGGCACGCCGGGCGCGGGCGCGGCCAGCTCCGGAACCGCTGCCCGGAGCGGCTCGGCTGCCCGGTCCGGGGTCGGCGCCGCGCGTAGCGGTGCCGCCTCGGCGGGCAGTCGTGGGTCCGCGGGTGGCCGCGGGACCGGCGCGGCTGTGCGGGGCGCAGGAGCGCGCGGCTCGGCCGCCGCCGGCGGCGGTGTGGCACGTCGTGGCGGTGTCGCAGGTCGCGGCGGTCGCGGCAAGGACGAGGAGCGCCGCGGCCAGGACGACCCGTTCGAGGCCCCCGAGGACTGGGTGGGCGAGGACGAGGCGTCGCCGGCCATCCTGGACTGACCTCTTCGTTGAGTTGGGCCTTGCGCCCCGTTGAGTCGGGCCTTGCTCCCCATTGAGTCGGGAGTTTCTGACGGTCGCCGCCAGGGGATGACCTGTCTGTGAGGGATGTGAGCCGTGCCGTGCGCACCAACCGGATAGTGCTGACGGTGTGCACGCTCGGGCTGCTGCTGGCGCTCGGCGTGCTCGCCGCCATCGGCGGCGGCACCACGCGGTCCTCCGTGGGACTGATCGGCCTGGCCCTCATCCTGGCCGGGGTCGGTCTGGTCACGCTCGACGCCTGGCTGTGGTTCCCGCGGCCGGAGCTCCGGGTGGTCGCCGGTGGCACGCGCCTCCAGGGCGTGATCAGCGGTCCCGTCGCGATGGTGCTGGTCGCGGCCGGCCTGACGCTGATCGCGGTCTCGTTCCTGCTGGCGTCCAGCCTGGAGGACGTCAGCCCGGGGCGGCGCGGCGCCGGCTGGGCGTACGTCGTGGTCGTGGCCGCTCCGGTCATGCTGGCCGCTGCGGTGGCGCTGCTCGTCCGCCGCGACCAACTGCTGCTCACTCCGGAGGGGATCGCGGCCCGGCGCGTGGGCCGCACCCGCGCGGTCCGCTGGGACCAGATCCGCCAGGCGGAGCCGGTGCCTGACGACCCCGGTCTGGGGCTCCGTGTCACCGGCGCCGACGGCTCCTGGGTGCTGGTGTCGACCCGCCAGCTGGCCCTCTCGATCGGCGAGCTCGCAGCGGTCGTCCGGCACCTCGGGGCGACTCCGGCCGACCGGCCCCGGCTCGCGACCGTGGAGGCGCTGCCGCTGATCGACGGATTGCGCCGGGGAGTGGCCCAGCCGTGATCGACGCCGCGCCCGACCACCCTCCGCCGGACGACCCGTTCCCCGGCGCCGTCCGGCTCGTTGTCCACAGGTAGCGGAGCGGACCTGGTTTCACCGGTCCACCTGCGGAAAAGACTGCCCCCGCTCCGAGCGCCGCCCCCACGTTGAATCGTGGGTTCTGGCCCGTTGAATCGGGAGTTGTTCCCGGGGCTGTGGATGACCCCCTCGGACGGTCGGTGGTCGCGCTGACAGTGGCGAGCAGCCGCGGTCCGGACGGGTCGCGGACGTCCCGCTCGGAGGAGAACCCCATGACCACGTCCACGCACGCCGACCTCAGCACCAACGTCCCCTCAGCGCGTCCTCGCTGCGAGTGCCTCCATCGCAGCCCACTCGGCGAGGAGGAGTGCGGTCGCCCGGCCGGATACCGGGTCACGCTGATCTGCGTGATCGAGGACTGCGACCACGCGGCGCTGGTCCTGCTGGCGTGCGCTTGCTGTCTCCGCGGCTGGGAGGCGGCAGCGGCCCACAACCCCGATGCACCACAGATGCGCGTTCGGCGCATCTGAGCCGGGCCTCCTCAGCGGCTTCCGGGACGGCCTGGTCCAGAGCCGGTCACCAGCTGCTGGTGACCGATGCCAGACAGTCGTCCTCTGACCTGGAGGTAGGACACGCGACGAGAAAAGCCGGGATGACACGCTCGAACTCCGCGGCCCCCACCCGGTAGCGGACGGTCACGCTGTCACGGACATCGTAGGCGTCGGCGGTTATCCGGTAGCCGAGAATGAGCATGTAGACCGCCCCCGGCTCCAGCGTGGCGCCTTCTGCCGGCACCTGGAACCGCCGCGCGACGGCCGCAGGTGGATAGCCGGGCATCCTCTGGTTGAAGTCGTCACGGCGTCCCGGCATCCCCAGGCGTGCGCCCAGGAACTCCAAGGCCTTGTCTGCTCCATCCGGAGTGACCGAGACGATCGTCGCCGGCTCGGCTCCGGTGTTCTGGAAGGTCTCGAAACCGTCGCTGAAGACCTCTCCCACGTTGCCGGCCTTCACCGACCACACGTGGGGTTCGGTCCCGGGGACCGGACCTCCGTCCGCTGGTCCAGTCGGCGGCGGATTGTGTTCGCTCCCGGGCGCACACGCGGCCGTCGCGAACACGATTCCGACCGCGAGTGCCCCGAGGAAGCGGAGACAGGCGCCTCGGCTCACGTGACTTCTCGAACGAACGCAGAGTTCGACAAGGACGATGAGTTGCTGCCGCAGTAGCGTGCCGTTTCGCCCGCATCAGGGTCGATCGTCAGTGACGTGCTCGACGTCTGGGTCTGCTTGTTGTCCAAGTACGTCGTGATGGAGCTGGTGCTTCGCGGTGGCTTGACCGTGATGGCGAACCAGCCGCCCCAGCTCGTGGTCACGGTGTCCTTGAGGATCACTTCGCTGTTCACCGGGCCGGTGATTCGGCAGGTGAAGTCCGGGTTGTTGCTTACAGGCTTGGTGAACTCCAACGTCTCGTACGGGCGCCACTTCCACAGGTTCAGCGGGGTCGGCGGGGGCGACGGAGGCGGGCCGCCGTAGCACCAGGCTCGGTACCGCCGATACCTCCACTGCATCTTGACCAACTTGCTCGTGTCGTGCGGCCAACCTGGAGAGACGGTCAGGGAGTCGCTCTCGTTTCTCGAACCTTCAAGGCCCGCTGTCATGGCGCTGTCGCTGCTGTAGGCCGCGATCTCGAGGTCGGACTGCTTGGTGGTCGTGAACGAGTAGTGGAGCCTTGAGTGGGTCAAAGTCCGGCTGACCTTGAGCGGAACCCAGACCTTCTTGTACTTGTTCTCCGGAACGTAGGCGTAGTTGCACGTCTTCGGCGAGGCGTCCAGACCGACGGCGTCCGGTGCGGCTCCGAAAGCTCCCATGTCGGGAGCGTCGGCCGGCCCACTGGTGTCCTGATCTGTCTCGACGTCGCCAGCGCCAGCAATCCACGTGGTGTCGTCAACGAAGCCGGCGGCTGGTGCGGCCGCCGTGGCCTGGTCGCTCTGCTCGACCTGACCGATGCCTTCCTGAAGGACCAACGGCGAGGAGTCCGAGCCGGTGGCGTCTCCGGGTGCGGCGAAGTTGTAGATCAACGGCTGCCCGTTGAAGAACGTCCTGGCCTCCAGCAAGGTCCCTGCAGGGACCGGCAGGTCGTCCACGGACCACGATCCGTCCGCAGAGGTCGTCACGGTGGCCACGAGGGTGGCCCGCTGGATGTTGTCCACGTCGTCATGAAGGGCGACCACGGTGACGTCCACCCCCGCCGCCGGAGTCCCGTCGTGTTGGAGGAGCTGGCCGAACAGCAAGGGTGCGTCGGCTGCCGTCGACGAGGGAACGTCGACTGCGCTCACCATGGTCATGGCGCTCAGCGCCCCGACGGCTAGTCCCATTCGCCATGTGTTTCGTTGCCCCAGGATGGTCCTCCTCGACCTGCACCCCTCCTGTCGGGCGCTCAGGATTCGTTGAGCGGGACACCACTGGGAGTCCCAGCGGTGAACCCTCTTGTCACTGAGCCGGATGGTCGAGCTGCGTCTCGGGCCGTTCGGCAGGTGCGGCTGGATCTGCAACGCCTGAGTATGGCGTGCGTCACGTTCCAGCTGAACAGCAAGGGCATGGTCTAGACCTCGGGTCGCATATCGAACGGGTCGCGCGGTGCTTCTCGCCGCCGCTGCCCTCCGCGCGTCTGGCTCGTTGTCCACAGGTAGCCGAACGGACCTGGTTTCACCTGCCCACCTGCGGAAAGACTGCGCAGGAGAAGGAACCACTCGGGGGACCTGATGTCTTTGACCCATGCCGCCACCAGCGGCGCCCACGACCAGCTCGTCGAGCAGCTCGACCAGCACGTGCGCGAGCTGGTACGCCGTGAGGCGGTCGACCCTCAGCGCGACGCGGCCGTCGTCCGGCGCATCGCCGAGGGCGTCGTCCGGGCCCACGACGACCGCAGTCTCACCGGTCAGGTTGCGCCGGTCCCCGACGTGGAGTCGATGGTCGGCGAGCTGGTCGCGCGGGTGTCGGGCTTCGGGCCGCTCCAGCCGTTCCTCGACGACCCGGCGGTGGAGGAGGTCTGGATCAACGACCCCAGCCGCGTCTTCATCGCGCGCCACGGTCGCCACGAGCTGACCAACCTGGTGCTCAGCTCCGCGCAGGTGCAGGAACTGGTGGAGCGGATGCTCAAGTCGAGCGGCCGCCGCATCGACCTCAGCCAGCCATTCGTCGACGCGATGCTCCCGGAGGGGCACCGGCTGCACGTCGTGCTGGAGGGCATCAGCCACGGGTTCTCGGCCGTGAACATCCGCAAGTTCGTGCTCCGGGCCGCGCGGCTGCGCGACCTCGTCGAGCTCGGCAGCCTGACCGCGCAGGCCGCCGCCTTCCTCGAGGCGTCGGTGCGCGCCGGGGTGAACATCCTGGTCGCCGGCGGCACCCAGGCCGGCAAGACCACCGCCCTCAACTGCCTGGCCGCCGCGATCCCCGGGGGCGAGCGGGTCGTGTCCGCGGAGGAGGTCTTCGAGCTCCGCTTCCCGCACCCCGACTGGGTCGCGCTCCAGACCCGCCAGAGCGGACTCGAGGGCACCGGCGAGATCCGGCTGCGCCAGCTGGTCAAGGAGAGCCTGCGGATGCGGCCGAGCCGCATCATCGTCGGCGAGGTCCGGGCCGAGGAGTGCTTGGATCTGCTGCTCGCCCTCAACGCCGGCCTGCCCGGCATGTGCACCATCCACGCCAACTCCGCGCGCGAGGCGCTGGTCAAGATGTGCACGCTCCCGCTGCTGGCCGGCGAGAACATCTCCGCCCGCTTCGTGGTCCCGACGGTCGCGTCGAGCGTCGACCTCGTGGTCCACCTCGGCATCGACGAGCACGGCGTACGCCGCGTGAACGAGGTCGTCGGCGTGCCGGGCCGTGTCGAGAACGACGTCATCGAGACCGAGACGGTCTTCGAGCGCCGCGGCGGCGAGCTGCGCTGCACCGGAGGTCGCCCGCCGCATCCGGAGCGCTACGAGCGCACCGGGCTCGACGTGCACCGGATCCTGGCCGGGGACCCCTGATGGGCGCGCTCGTCGGTCTCGGCGTCGGCCTCGGGCTGATGCTCGTCTGGAGTGCGTTCTTCCTGCCCCGGTCCACCACGCCGGCCACCCGGACCGGCCGCACCGCCGACCTGTTGTCGCGCGCGGGCCTCGGCGGGGTATCGGCCACGGGGTTCGTCGTGCTCTGCCTGGTCTGCGGGATCGTGACCACGGCGCTCCTCCAGGCCGTCTCCGGTACGCCGCCGGTCGCGGTCGTCTTCGGCCTGATGGGCGCCTGGCTCCCCGTGGCCGTGGTGACCGGCCGCGCGCGGCGCCGGCAGCGCGAGCTCGCCGAGGTCTGGCCCGAGGCCGTCGACAACCTGGTCTCGGCGGTCCGCGCGGGCATGTCGCTGCCGGACGCCCTGTCGGCGCTGGGGACCCGAGGTCCCCAACCACTGCGCCCGGCGTTCGACCAGTTCGCGCTCGACTACCAGGTCACCGGGCGGTTCGGCGAGTGCCTCGACCGGCTCAAGGAGCGGCTCGCCGACCCGGTCGGCGACCGCGTCATCGAGGGCCTCCGCGTCGCCCGTGAGGTCGGCGGGGGAGAGCTCGGCCGGCTGCTGCGCGACCTGTCGGCGTACCTCCGCGACGACCTGCGCACCCGCTCCGAGCTCGAGTCGCGGCAGGCCTGGACGGTCAACGGTGCCCGCCTCGCGGTCGCGGCGCCGTGGCTGGTGCTGCTGATGATGTCGTTCCAGTCCGACGTGATCCGGCGCTACGCCTCGCCCGCTGGCGTCGTGGTGCTCACCGTCGGCGCCGTCGCGTGCGTCGTCGCCTACCGGCTGATGATGCGCATCGGCCGGCTGCCGGTCGAACGGCGGATCCTCTCGTGAGCCCCACGACGTGGGGGGCATTGCTCGGCGCGACGTGCGCGGGCGGGATGCTGCTGGTCGCCGCGCGGGTCCGGGTGATCCGCCGGCCCCAGCTGGCCGTCCGCGTCCTGCCCTACGTGCGCGACCTGCCCCAGGCGCGGGGCTCCTCGGTGCCGACCGACCACTCGCCCGTGCGGATGGCGGCCGACCTCGTCGAGCGCGTGCTGGGCGGCACGACCACCGTGCGACGCCGACTCGAGCGCGCCGACCTCGACCTGACCGTGCACGAGTTCCGCGTGCAGCAGGTGCTCTGGGGCGTCATCGGCTTCGGTGTGGCCGCCGCGCTCGGCGTGCTCCGGATGTTGACCGCGCCGGCGTCGTCCGCCGTGACCTGGCTGCTGGTCTGCGCGATCGCCTTCGTCTCCGGCGTCCTGGTCCGCGACACCTGGCTCACCAGCCAGGTGCGGTCGCGCGAGCGCCGGATCCTCGCGGAGTTCCCCACGGTGGCCGAGCTGCTCGCCCTCTCCGTGGCCGCCGGCGAAGGACCGGTCGCCGCCCTCGACCGCGTCGTACGCCGCAGCGCCGGCGACCTCTCGCGCGACCTCGCCCGCGTGCTGGCCGACATCCGCACCGGCGAACCCGTCGGCACCGCCTTCGACCGGATGGCCGCGTCGACGGGTCTCCCGGTCGTGGCCCGCTTCGCGCAGGGCATCGCGGTCGCGGTCGAGCGCGGCACCCCGCTCGCCGACGTCCTGCACGCCCAGGCCACCGACGTCCGTGAGGCCGGACGCCGCGAGCTGATCGAGACGGCCGCCCGCAAGGAGGTCTTCATGATGGTCCCGGTGGTGTTCCTCGTGCTGCCGGTGACCGTGCTCTTCGCGTTCTGGCCGGGCGTCATCGGCCTGAGCATGACCACTCCCTGAGGAGGAACCGATGGAACACCTGACCCTGACCATGGCCCGGATCTGGCTGGCGCTGACCGCGCCGCGGGTCCGTGACGAGCGCGGCGACGTGCCCGGCTGGGTGATGATCACCGTGATGACGGCCGGCATCGTCGTCGCCCTCACGACGATCGCGCAGCCGCAGCTCAAGGCGATGCTCGACTCCGCCCTCTCGTCGGTCAGATGACCCGTCACGACGAGCGCGGGTCCGCCGTCGTGGACTTCGTGCTCGTCCTCGTGGTGCTGGTCCCGCTCGTCCTCGGCATCCTGCAGGTCGCGCTCGTCCTGCACGTGCGCAACACCCTCGCGTCCGCCGCCGCCGAGGGCGCCCGGTACGCCGCCACCCTCGATCGCGGCCCGGCCGACGGCGTCGCCCGGACCCGGAGCCAGATCGACGGCGCCGTCTCGGGCCGGTTCGCCCAGGACGTGGCCGCCCACCCGGCCACCGTCGACGGGGCGCCCGGCGTGGAGGTCGTCGTCCACGCGACCGTGCCCGCGCTCGGCCTCGGCGGTCCCGGCATCGAGCTCACCGTCACCGGCCACGCCGTGGAGGAGCAGCGGCCGTGAGGACCAAGGACGAGCGCGGCAGCGCCCTGGTCGAGCTGGTGTGGCTCGGCGTGCTGCTGCTCGTCCCGCTCCTGTGGATCGTCGTCTCCGTCTTCGACGTGCAGCGCGGTGCGTTCGGCGTCAACGGCGCGACCCGCGCCGCCGGGCGCGCCTACGCCCTCGCCCCGAACGACGCCGCGGGCCGGGCCCGCGCCGAGGCCGCCGCCCGCCAGGCGCTCGCCGACCAAGGGGTCGACGAGCCGGTCGACGTGCGGATCACCTGCTCGCCGTACCCCCACGACTGCCACAGCGGCACGTCGGTGATCACGGTGCGCGTCGCCTCGCGGGTCGACCTCCCGCTGCTGCCGGACTTCCTGGGCGGCGACGCCCCGAGCATCGCCCTCGACGCCACCCACACCGTGCCGATCGGCCAGTTCCAGGAGGTGTCCGGTGCGGCGCAGGACTGAGGAGGGCCAGGCGACGATCCTCGTCGTCGGCTTCGCGTTCGTGCTGCTGATGGCGATCGCGATGGTCGTCGACGCGTCCGCGGCCTACCTCCAGCGGCAGGGCCTCAACACGGTTGCCGACGGCGCCGCCCTGCGCGGCGCCGACCTCGGCGCGACCGGCCGCGAGGTGTACACCGGCGGCGTGCCCGAGGGCAGGCTCGACCTCACCGCCGACGCCATCCGCCGGGCCGTGCACGACCACCTCGCCGCCAGCGGCGCCTACGCGGCGTACCCCGGTCTCACCTTCAGCGTCGACATCGACCAGGCCACCGAGACGGTGACCGTGCACGTCGAGGCGCCGCTCGACCTGCCCCTCACCGTCCCCGGCTCGCCCGAGATCGCCACCATCGGCGCGAGCGGGTCGGCGGTCGTGGTCGCCGAGCGGTGACCGCGCGAGCGGGGCCTCCTTGACGCGGCGCGATCCGTCCGGCCTACCCTCGCGCGTGACCCCAGAGACGCCCCGGGCCACCGGCCAGTGCCTGTGCGGTGCGATCACGTTCTCGGTCCTCGGCGAGCTCCGCAACGTCTACAACTGTCACTGCCACCGGTGCCGGCGGTTCACCGGCCACCACATGGCCGCCACGGCGACCGATGCCGCCGATCTCGTCGTCGACGACGAGGGCGGCAACCTGCGCTGGTTCCATCCCGCCCCGGAGGCCGGCTACGCCTTCTGCCGACAGTGTGGGTCGTCGCTGTTCTGGCAGTCCGACGACACGCAGCACACCTGGATCTGCGCGGGCACCCTGGATCCGCCGACCGGGCTCTCGACCGAGCAGGCCTGGTGGGTGAGCGAGGCCAGCGACTACCACACCAGGCCGCCGCTGCCCGAGCGCGAGACCGAGTGACGACTCGGCGAGCCCGCGGCTACCGGGAGCTGCGCTCCTCCAGGAGCTCTCGCCAGAACCTCAGCGCGGTGTACTCCAGCTCCAGCCCCAGCTGCAGGGGCACCATCCGCGCCGCGACGTCCTCGCGGTCGGAGAAGCGGGTCTGCATGGACTCGTAGACGTCGATCCGCTCCTCGTGCTGGCGGATCTGCTCCCGGGCGAGGTTCAGCACGTCCTCGGGCCGGGCCAGCTCGCCGAAGAAGAGCTTCAGCTCGGCGACGTCGCGGACCTGGAGCTGCTCGGTGGTGGGCTCGGCCAGCCAGGCGGTCACCGCGCGGCGGCCCTCGGGGGTGATCGTGTAGGTCTGGCGACGCCGTCCGGTCGGCTCCACGTCCAGCTCGAGCAGGCCGAGCTCCACCAGCCGTTTCGGCTCGGAGTAGAGCTGGGCATGAGGGAAGGGCCAGAAGTAGCCCACCGAGTGGTTCACGGCGCGCTTGAGGTCGTAGGACGTGCTGGGTCCGCGCACCGCCACCATGCCGAGTACGACGTACGACGTGGTCGTCAGCCGATCCATTGACATGGTCCGAACCGTACCGTAACGTGCGGGACGTTCTTTCCAGATGGTCTGAATCATACGATCGGATATGGATCATGGATCTCGCCACCGCCTTCCGCTGGACAGCGGAGCGCTACCCCCACCGCCGCGCCGTCGGCGGCCCGGCCCCGTTGACGTACGCCGAGTGGGACGCCCGCACGGATCGGGTCGCCCACGCCCTCCGGCTCCTGGGGGCCGACGCCGGGCAGCGGGCGGTGTTCCTGCTCCGAGGCGGTGAGCCGCTGGCCACGCTGCACCTCGCCGCCCAGAAGGCGGGCATCGTGTCCGTGCCGCTCTCGACCCGGTTCGGGGCCGACGAGCTCGCCTACTGCATCACCGACTGCGCGCCCACGCTGATCGTGGTCGACGAGACCACCCACCCGCTCGCCGTCTGGGCCCTGGAGGCCGTCGAGGAGCCGCCGCCCCTCCTCGTGTGGGCCGGCCCGGCCGAGGACGCGCCCGCGGGCACCGCCTCGTTGGCCGCCGAGGTCGACCGGGCCCCCACCGGCGCGCTCCCGACCTGGCCGAGCGCCGCGGACATCAGCGTGATGCTCTACACCTCCGGCACCACCGGCCGCCCCAAGGGCGTGCCCCGCACGCACTCCGCCGAGCACTACGCGGCCCTCGCCCACCTCGTGCAGACCGGCCACGGCCCCGGCGAGGTGACCCTCGGCGTCATGCCGCTCTTCCACACCATGGGCCTGCGCAGCCTGCTCGCCACCGTGCTCGCCGCCGGCACCTGGGTGCCCCAGGCCAAGTTCGACGCCGAGGAGTCGCTCGAGCTGATCACCCGGGAGAAGGTCGGCGCGCTCTACCTCGTGCCGACGATCTACTGGGCCCTGCACCAGACCGGCCGCCTCGACGAGGCCACGTCGGTGCGCAAGGTGGCGTACGCCGGGGCCTCGATGACCCCGACCCTGGCCGAGAAGCTGGCCGGGGCGCTCAACCCCGAGCGCTTCGTCAACCACTTCGGCAGCACCGAGATCTACACGTTCTCGATCGGACCCGACAGCGCCGCCAAGCCCGGGTGTGCCGGCCGGGCCGGGGTCTTCAGCCGGCTCCGCCTCGTCGACCCCGACCCGGCCGCCCGACCGGACCAGCTGGTCGGCCCGGGCGAGCAGGGCCAGGTGGCCGTCTCCATGGACAGCCTCGAGGCATTCGCCGGCTACTGGAACCGTCCCGACGCGGACGAGAGGGCCATCCGCGACGGGTGGTACTTCACCGGAGACCTGGCCACCACCGACGAGGACGGCGACCTGTGGGTCTCCGGCCGGGTCGACGACATGATCAACTCCGGCGGGGAGAACATCTACCCCGAGGAGATCGAGAACACCCTCGCCCGGTGCCCCGACGTGGCCGAGGTCGTCGTCGTCGGCACGCCCCACGACAAGTGGGGCCACGCGGTCACCGCCTTCGTCGTGGGGGAGAGCGGCGTGGACGCGGCCAGCACGCTGGCGAAGGTCGAGGCCTTCGCCCGCGAGTCCTCGGGCCTGCCGTCGATGAAGCGGCCCAAGCGGATCGTCGTGGTCGACCAGATCCCGAAGTCCGCGGTTGGCAAGATCCTGCGCCGGCAGCTCGTCGCGGGCGACTTCTCCTCGCTCGCCGAGACCGACGAGGCGCCGCGATGACCCCGCCGACGACCACGCCGGACAAGACCGGACCCGCGCGGGTCGAGGACGCCGCCCTGGTGACCGGGCAGGGGCGCTTCCTCGACGACATGGACCCACTGCCGGGGACCCTGGTCGCCACCGTCGTGCGCAGCCCGCACGCGCACGCCCGGATCACCCGGGTCCACCTCGACGCCGCGCGTGAGCACCCCGGCGTGGCCGCGGTGATCGGCCCCGACGAGGTCCTCGCCACCCTGCGACCCTTCCCGCTGTCGGTGAAGGCGGCGACGCCCTACTACCCGACGGCCACCGACAAGGCCCGCTTCGTCGGCGAGCCCGTCGCGGTGGTCATCGCCACCGACCGCTACGTCGCCGAGGACGCCGCCGAGCTCGTCGAGATCGACTACGAGCCGCTGCCGGTGGTCGTCCGCACCGACGACGCGCTCCGCGAGGACGCGCCGCTGCTGCACGACGAGGCCGGCAGCAACGTCGCCACGGACCGCACCTTCACCTTCGGCGACGTCGACGGCTCCTTCGACCGGGCGGCCCGCACCGTCACCGGCCGCTACGCCTTCCCGCGCTACTCCTCGATGCCGATGGAGTGCTACTCGGTGGTCGCCGACTGGCAGGACCGGGCCGACGGCCCCGAGATCACCGCCTGGGCGAACTTCCACGGCCCCTTCTCGATGGCCCCGGTCGTCGCCGGCGCCCTGGGCATCCCGACCTCCTCGCTGCGGCTCATCGTGCCCGCCGACATCGGCGGCAGCTTCGGCATCAAGTCCGGCGTGTACCCCTACATCGCGCTGATGGCGCTGGCCAGCAAGCACGCGGGCCGCCCGGTGCGCTGGACCGAGGACCGGCTCGAGCACCTGCAGGCCAGCTCGGCGGGCTCCGACCGGACGATGACGTTCTCCGCGGCGGTCGACGACCAAGGCGTCATCAGCGCGCTCCGCGTCGACCTGATCGACAACGTGGGCGCCTACCTGCGCCCGCCGGAGCCGAGCACGCTCTACCGCTGCTTCGGCAACATCACCGGCGCCTACCGCATCGACGACGTCGAGATCCGGGCCCGCGCGGTCGTCACCAACAAGACCCCCACCGGGCTCAACCGAGGGTTCGGCGGCCAACAGCTCTACTTCGGTCTGGAACGGCTGATCGACGACATCGCGGCCGAGCTCGGGCTCGACCCCGCCGACGTCCGCCGCCGCAACATGATCCAGGCCGACCAGTTCCCCTACGCCACGCCCAGCGGGGGCATCTACGACAGCGGTGACTACCACCGCGCCTTCGAGCTGGCGCTCGAGAACGTCGCCTACGACCGGCTGCGCAAGGAGCAGGCCGTCGCTCGCGAGAACGGCGAGTGGGTCGGGATCGGCATGGCCACCATCGTCGACCCCTCCGCGACGAACATCGGGTACGTCGGTCTCGCGACGCCGGTGCAGGACCGGACGGCGAAGCGAGGCAAGTCGGGCTCGACCGAGCACGTCCGGATCACGGTGGACCCCCAGGGCGTGGTCTCGGTGCTGCTCGGCACGGTGCCGCAGGGGCAGGGCCACGCCACCGTGGCCCGCGACGTGGTCGCCCGGCACCTCGGCCTGCCCGTCGAGGAGGTCCGGCCCCGCGTCGAGATGGACACGGCGACCACGCCGTGGACGATCAGCTCCGGCAGCTACTCCTCCCGCTTCGCCCCGCTGCTGACCAGTGCCCTGCTCGAGGCCGCCGACCGGATCGCCGCCACCATCAAGCTCGCCGCCGGCGTGCTCCTGGAGGCCGACCCCGAGAGCCTCGAGCTGGCGGACGGCCAGGTGCGGGTCGCGACGGACCCCCAGCGGGCGGTGGCCTTCCGGCACGCTGCCGGCCTGGTGCACTGGGACCCGGGCTCGCTGCCGGAGGGCGTCTCCGCGCGGCTCTACGAGGAGGCGGCCTTCACCCCGCCCCAGTCGAAGGCGGCCTCGCGGACCGACCAGATCAACTCCAGCCTCTGCTACGGGTTCGTGGCCGAGGTGGTGGTGGTCCGGATCGACCCGGAGACGATGCAGGTCACGATCGAGAACGTCTCGAGCGTCCACGACGCCGGCACGATCCTGAACCAGACGCTGCTCGACGGCCAGATCCACGGCGCCCTCACCCAGGCGCTCGGCGGGGCGCTCTACGAGGAGATGACCTACGCCGACTCGGGCCAGCCCACGGCGGGCACGTTCATGGACTACCTGTGCCCGACCTCGGCGGAGTCGTGCTTCCCGCTGATCAGCGACCACGTGGTGACCCCCTCGCCGCTCACCCGGCTCGGCGCCAAGGGCTCCGGTGAGGGCAGCTCCATGAGCCTGCCGGTCGCTATCGCCAACGCCGTCGCCGACGCCCTCGCCCCCGAGGGCGTGAAGGTCGACTCACTGCCGCTCCACGGAAATGTTCTCCACCACCTGCTCCACCAGACGGAAGGAAACTGAAGATGCCCCTCACCGGAGGCGAGATCCGGCTCGACCGCAGCCACGACGGCCGGGTCGCGAACCTGACGCTCTCGCACGGCCGCTACAACATCATCACCTGGGAGACCCGCCAGGTGATGGCCGACCGCTTCGCCGAGATCGACGCGGACAAGGACGTGCAGGTGGTGGTGATCCGGGCCGAGGGCGAGCACTTCACCTCCGGCGGTGACATCGCCGGCTTCATGGAGGTGGACCCGGTCGACCTGACCGACCTGGGCCAGAACGTCACCGCGCCCGCACGGAGCCCCAAGCCGGTGATCGCGGCCATCGACGGCTACTGCTTCGGCGTCGGCCTCGAGCTGGCGCTGTCCTGCGACATCCGGATCGCGACCGACCGGTCGCGCTTCGCCCTGCCCGAGATGAAGCTCGGCATGATCCCGGGCAGCGGCGGCACCCAGCGACTGGCCCGGCTGATCGGCCTGTCCCGGGCGAAGTACCACATCCTGACCGGCGAGCGGATCACCGGGCAGCAGGCCCTCGACTGGGGTCTCACGTCCCACAACTGCGCCGACGCCGACGAGCTCGAGAAGCAGACCGAGGCCGTCGTCTCCACGCTCCTCGGCTTCTCGCCGATGGCGATGCGGACCGCCAAGGAGGTCCTCGACCGCGGCGTCGACGGGCCTCTCTACACCGGCATCGAGCTGGAGCGGAAGGCCTACTCCATGCTCCGGGCCAGCCACGACTTCGCCGAGGGCGTCGCCGCCTTCAACGAGAAGCGCACGCCGAAGTTCGAGGGTCGGTGATCTCGCGGTGAAGCCCGCCCCCTTCGCATACGTCCGCCCCGCCACGACCGACGACGCGCTGGCCGAGCTCGGGCGCGACGGCGCCAAGGTGCTGGCCGGTGGCCAGTCGCTCGTGCCGGTGCTGGCCATGCGGCTGGGGCGGCCTTCCACGCTCGTCGACATCAACGCCGTCCCCGAGCTGAGCCGGATCTCGCGCCGAGACGACCGGCTGCACGTGGGAGCGACGGTGCGCCAACGACAGGTCCAGTACGACGACGCGGCCGCCGCGGTCCCCCTGCTGCGCCACGCCCTGCCCTGGGTCGGCCATCGCGAGATCCGCAGCCGCGGGACGCTGTGCGGCAGCATCGCGCACGCCGACCCGTCGGCGGAGCTGCCCGCGGTCGCCGCGTGCCTGGACGCGACCATGGTCATCGCCAACGCCGACGGCGTGCGGGAGGTCCCGGCGAGCGAGTTCTTCACCGGCGCGATGAGCACCGTGATCCAGCCCGACGAGCTGCTGATCGAGGTCCGGTTCCCGGTCGCGCAGGCCGGCGAGGGCTTCGGGTTCGGCGAGTTCGCGCGCCGGCACGGCGACTTCGCCCTGGCGGGCGTGGCGGCGCGGGTCCGCGCCACCGCCGCCGGCCCCGAGGCCCGGGTCAGCTGCTTCGGCGTCTCCGACCACCCGGTCACCCGCGACGTCTCGGCTCAGCTGCGCGCGGCGCTCGACGTCGCGGGCGCCGACGCCGAGGAGGCCGACGTCCGCCGGGCGCTGGCCGATCCGGCCCGCGCCATCGCCGACGACGTGGTGGAGACGGCGGGCGACGCGCACGCGAGCCCGGCGTACCGCCGCCAGCTGGTCGCCGGCCTGGTCTCCCGTGAGCTCGCCCGTGCGTACGCGAAGTCGGTGCGGTCCAACGGAGGGGTGGGGTCGTCATGAGGCTCCCGGAGGCCCACGCCCGCGCCGAGGCGGACGAGACCGTCGAGGTCACGATGACGATCAACGGCAGCCCGACCACCCTGTCGCTCCCGGCCCGGGTGACGCTGTCCGACGCGCTGCGTGACCACCTCGGCCTGACCGGCACCCACGTCGGGTGCGAGCACGGCATCTGCGGGATGTGCACGATCCTGGTCGACGGCCAGGCGGCCCGGGCGTGCCTGCTGTTCGCGGTCCAGCTCGAGGGGGCCGAGATCACCACGGTCGAAGGCCTCGGCCGCCAGGACGACCTGCATCCGCTGCAGGAGTCGTTCAGCAAGCACCACGCCCTCCAGTGCGGCTTCTGCACGCCGGGCTTCCTGATGAGCTCCTACGACCTGCTCACCCACGAGCCGGACGTCACCACCGAGGACCTGCCCGCCGAGCTGTCGGGCGTCCTGTGCCGGTGCACGGGCTACCGCAACATCATCGACGCCGTCGACGAGGTGGCCCACGCCCACCGCGACGGACTGCCCGAACCGGGCAATTGCGGCCGCCGCACGCTGGTGGGACGTACGCCGGCCGGGGCGGCCGCGACCGGGGCCGCGGCGGTCGCCGAGGTCCAGGCCGCCGGGGGGCACCCCGACGAGATCGCCCTCCCGGGGGGTGCGCCGACGATCACCGTCGACGTCACGAGCCAGCTGAAGTCGGGACCGGCCGAGGTGGCCCGCGTCTTCGGGGACATCCGCCTGCTGGCCCGGTGCCTGCCCGGCGCGGAGCTGACCGACGAGCTCGGGGACGACTGGTACCGCGGGCGGGCCCGGATCGCCCTCGGCCCCGTCCGGCTGTCCTTCGACGGCTTGGCCCACGTGCTGGAGCAGGGCGACGACCGGCTGACCCTGCGCGGCCAGGGCAAGGACGCCGGTGGCGGCGGCGCCCAGGCGGAGATCGTGATGACGGCGACGCCCTCGGGGAGCGGCGTCTCGCTGCACGCCGAGGCCCGGGTCTTCCTCACCGGCCGGATCGCCGGGTTCGGACGGTCCCTCGCCGGAGACGTCAGCCGCCGCATGTTCGAGGACTTCGCGCGGGCCATGGACCGGGCCGCGGCCGGTGCCGAGCCCGACGTGGACGCCCGCCCACCCGGCGGCGTCGCGCTCCTCCTCGGTGCGCTGTCCGACCGGGTCCGCACCCGACTCCGCAACCTCCGGCACGCCCGCCGGGACCGCACTGCGCGACGCGACGCGCGTCGTACTGACTCCAGAGACGAACGGTGACCCATGTCCAAGTCCACGAGTGACCCCGCTGTCGACGCATCCCAGAGCAAGTCGGCGCTCCCCGCCGCCTTCGCCTCCGTGGCCGGTTGGGCGTTCGACCTGTTCGACCTGTTCCTGCTGCTCTACGTCGCCAAGGCGGTCGGCCACCAGATCTTCCCCGCCGAGTCCGAGACGCTCAGCCTGGCGCTCGTCTTCGCGTCGTTCGCGGTCAGCATCGTGATGCGTCCCGCGGGTGCGGCCTTCTTCGGCGAGCTCGCCGACCGCAAGGGGCGCAAGACGATCATGGTCGCGGTCATGGCCGGTGTCGGCCTGTCGACCGCGGCGATGGGCCTCGTCCCGGCGTACGCGACCATCGGCGTCGCCGCCCCGATCATCTTCCTGGTCCTCCGCATCGTCCAGGGCCTCTTCGTGGGCGGCGTGACCGCGACCACGCACACCCTGGGCACCGAGAGCGTGCCGCCCCGCTGGCGCGGCCTGATGAGCGGCCTCATCGGCGCCGGCGGCGCCGGCATCGGCGCGGCGCTGGCGAGCGTCACGTTCATCGTCGTGAGCCACTTCTACCCCGGTGACTCGTTCGACGAGTTCGGCTGGCGGGTGATGTTCTTCAGCGGCCTGATGGGCGGCCTCCTCAGCCTCTTCGTGCTGCGCAAGGTCGAGGAGTCGCCGATGTGGCTCGCCGCCCAGGAGGCGGCGAAGAGCGGTGCCCCGGCCGCGCGCATGCGGTTCGTCGACCTGGTCAAGGGCGAGTACGGAAGCATCACGCTGCTCAACATCGCGGTCGCCGCCGGCGGTGGCGCCATGTACTACCTGACCTCGGGCTTCCTGCCCACGATGCTCGACTCGGTCGTGGAGATGCCGTCCGGTCCTCGAGGCGTGGTGCTCCTGGTCAGCAGCCTCGTGGTCGTGGTCGCGTCGGTGATCGCCGGGGAGGCGAGCCAGCGCTACGGACGGCGCCGGACCATGCTGGCGCTGGGCGTGATCAACGTCGTCGCGCTGCCGGTCCTCACCCTCTTCATCGCCCGCAGCGACCCGGACAGCACGACGCAGATCCTGCTCGCGGCCTGCCTGCTCGCGTTCCTGGCCAACGCCGCCTACTCGCCGGTGATGATCTTCCTCAACGAGCGCTACCCGACCCCGATCCGCTCCCGGGGCACCGCGGTCTCGTGGAACACCGGCTTCATGCTCGGCGGCCTGCTGCCCACCTTCGTCAACCTGCTGAGCCCGACCGTCTCCGACATCCCCGGGCGACTGGTGGCGTTCATCATCGGCGCCGCAGCGGTGTTCATCGCCGCCGTGCTGTTGAGCCCCGAGACCCGTGGCCGGCTCGACGGCGAGCACGCCGGTCACTCGTCCGGTCACTCATCCGGTCGACGGTCTGCCTGACGATCTGGCCGACGCCAGGTCGGCGGCGTCGGCTCCGAACCTGAGCGCCGCTGCCACGCGAGCTGGGAGCACGCGCCGCGCCGGGTTACGGTGAGACGAGGTCCGACGTCCAGCCCATGCCCAGGAGGAGACATGAGGACCCGCATTCTCGGGTTGACCCTCGCGCTCACGGCGTCCCTGTGGTGCGCGCCTGCCGCGGCACTGACGCCGCAGGGCGAGTACCAGCGTGACGTCTTCCGCGCCACCAACAAGCAGCGCGCCCAGCACGACCTGGTGCGCCTCCAGCGGCAGGCCTGCGTGCAGAAGTACGCCGTGCGCCAGGCGAAGCGGATGGCCCAGCAGGAGCGCATCTTCCACCAGGACCTCCTGCCCATCCTGCTGGAGTGCGGCCTGCGCAAGGCCGGCGAGAACGTCGGCTACGGCTACGCCACCGGCAAGGCCCTGGTGAACCGGGGCTGGATGCGGTCGCCGGACCACCGCGACAACATCCTCGACCGGGAGTTCCGGGTGCTGGGCGTCGGCGCGCGGCGCAGCGACGACGGCACGTGGTACTCCGCCCAGGTGTTCGGCCGGGCGCTGCT